>JBKJQG010000355.1:0-17466 GCA_046594925.1 Bacteroidia bacterium | reverse complement strand
CTCAGAATAATTCTTTGCTGAACGGATCAACTATTCAAAGCTGGTCCTGGCAGATTGGGCCAAACAGTTCAAGCAGTATTGCACCTTCAACGGTATTGACAAATGCTGGCACTTATGATGTTTTCCTGTCGGCTACAACCAGCAATGGCTGTATCGTGGATACTTTGCTGACGAATTACATCACAGTGAATCCAACGCCAACTGCGGTAGCTGTTCCCGAATCATCGGAATATGAATTGCTGGACGACTTCATCAACATCAGTAATTTTTCGACCGGAGGGAGTATTTATGATTGGTCACTCGGAGGTGCTTCCATCTCCAATGTGCAGGACCTTGTTTATCCAATTACAGTCCCCGGTGAATTCACGTTTCAACTGCTGGTGAGTAATTCCTTTGGCTGCATGGATTCAACGGACGTAACGATCATAGTGAATCCTAGTTTTGCGGTCTACTTCCCAAACGCATTCACTCCCGATCACGACGCCAACAATGATACTTATCAACCGAAAGGTTATGGAATAAAAGAATTCGAAATCATGATCTTTGATCGCTGGGGCGAGATGGTTTTCAAATCAAACGACATCACCCATGGCTGGGATGGGAGATTCAAAGGTGCTGAACCATTCCGGGAAGTATATGTGTACAAAGCTTTGGTAAGGGATCTAAAGGACAACAAACATTATTACCATGGAACAATCACATTAATACAATAAACACGAGTGCTGTGCAAAATAAAAAAGCTTCCCGATGTTTCGGGAAGCTTTTTTTGTTGAATGAATCATTCTATTTATCTTATCAAAGTAACAGACCCTTTAAATTCCAGGTATTCTCCTTTAGAAGTTTTGAATCTCACCAGGTAAACAAACACACCTTGTTCCTGTTTTGTGCTGCCATTTAATCCATCCCAACCTTGTTTAATGTCGGTTGTAGAAAACACTTTTAGTCCCCAGCGATTAAACACGTCAAATTCATATTCAGTAAAATCAACAAATGTTGTAACTGGAATAAAAACGGAATTAAAACCACCCGGATGAAATGCATTAGGAATGAACACCAAAGGATCCTGAAAAGCCTCGGCAGTGTTTGATCTGCTGTTATCGGAGAAACCATAAGTGTTCCCCATGCCTTCCAATGCTTCCACATAATAATTAAAAACGCCTTCGCCTTGCAGGATCGCGGAAATATCATCGGTATAAGTATTGACTCCGCTGCCTGTGAACGGAATGTTGGCAATTGGCGTCGGGTCCATCGCTCCGTCTATTCCTCTGTATATGTTGTAAGACATCACATTCCCCAACCAATCTTCATAATCGTTCCAGCTCATGAAATTGGTCATGTCCTCACTATTGCTTACTGCAGTAAGTAGCATGGTCCTTCCGATGTTAGTTTCAATGCCGTCGAATCCGCAGCTATCGACATTGATCACCTTGTAATAATAACTGTACTTATCGGTCTGCACTCCATAATCACTGAAGACCACAGGTGTTGTTCCACTAGCAGGAACACTTCCTGCAGCGACAAAAGAACTATTATCCAGCGATCGCATGATCTTGTACTTCAGTGTTGATGCGGCTATGTCAACGTGACAAGAGACATCTACTCTGTCGGGATCCACCACACTCACCTTGCGCAAATAGGAATACAAGGGAGGAATCGGTATGGCCGAGTAAAAATTGATGCGGTTGGAAGAAACCGTACGCGTGCCTGAAATATCAAAAGCCTCTATTTTGAAATAATACATTGTACTAGCCAACAAACCGAATGAAGAATATGTAGTCGTTCCTGCAGGCACTGCTCCGTCGAGGATGTAAGGACCAGCTATTCCGACTGTGGAGCGGTAAATCCTGTATCCGCCCAGCCCTGTTCCAATAGTCGGATAGGGTGTCCAATTCAGCTCAACGCTCCTGTTGCAGATGTCCGCAACAGTTGTGAGATAAATAGTACTGAGAATGTTTCCCATTGGACTGAGGTTTCCGCAGGTATCAAAAGCCGCTATGCGGTATTGCTCTGAAGCGAGATCAGCAGTGGACAATAAATAATTGTAATTCGTATTGTTGATTCCATAAACGGTGTCGATGTCGATCCAGGCTACTCCATTGAAACGGTAGATGATGTAAGCTTCCACATCCGCGGAGGGGTTGGTGTTCCAAGTCATCAAAGCAGTGTTGCTGTCATCCACACTCAAAGTATCAAACACAGGAATGCTGGGAACAATAACGTTCTGAAAAACATCCCCGTCGATCGAAGAAACAGAAGTACATCCTGTCACATCTGCAATCTCGACGCGATAGTTCACCGGCGAATTGCAGACCATGATCGTGTCAATGAAATTCGATCCTGTTGTTGTCCCGGTCAAGCTCCAAATCCCCGTCGGAAATTCCTGATAAACGTTGTAAGTTCCGGAAGAGGAAGAAATATTGGGAACAGCAATCGGGTTCCAGTTAAGCAGAGCCGTTCCGTTGCTGGGATTGATCACTGTCAGAAACATGGATGCGATAGTGTCTTTTGGCAATGAATAAATTTGTCCCGCACAGCCCGAACGTGTCTGAAGGTAATAATAAACCGGAGCAGCGTTGGCGTTTGCACCGACGTGCGTGTAAGTGGTTTGTCCATAAATAAAAATACTATCCAGTATCGTAAACGGTCCGCCCGCTGAAGCGGCAGTATAAATGTGATAGCTGTTGAAAGTGAGACCAGTGTCGGCCGGCGTCGACCAAGTCAAAGTCACATCTCCGCCCGGAAGGACAGAAACACAGCGTGGCTGCGGAGACTCAACAATGGACGGAGCAAGCACTGTGATAGAAATGGTGGTGATCTTTTCTGCTGGAGCCGGACAAAAATCATCCTTTGTCTTAAAAACAAAAGTATAAGTATTGGATTTTGTATTGCAGGCAGAATTGTTAGAAATGTGGCTGCAGCCGGTCTGCCAGTTGAAAGTAGTGACGGCATTCGGAGAACCGGTAACAGGCACTGCGGGCGTTAGTGTAGCGCAAGGAGGATTCAAACAACCGGTCGTAGTACTTGTATACCCTGCACCGAACTGTGTTCCGGTTGCCAGGATAGTAACCGTTTGCGGTGTGATACCATCCGCCAAAAGATCAAAATCATTTCCGCTTAAAGTGAAATTCACTGCGGTCCCGGCAAGCACCGTATCCTGAAAGGCGCTGGTCACAACTGTTGGAGGATTATTTGTTGCACAAGGCAAAAGCACGATCTGGATCTCCCGATAAATTTCGGCAACCAGTTGTCCGCATTTCCAGCTTTCGACTTTTACAACAGTAACAAAATTTCCTTGAGTGAAAGACGTGAAAGAAATTTCCCCGGTCGCCGCATTGATCGTTGCCGGCACGTTCGAAGGGTGCTGCACTGTTCCAGGTAACGGACTATTGTAAGTATATCCAGTTGAAAAAGGAATGGCAAATGGATTCGACGGAGGATTGTAGGTTCCGGAAGTATAATTTGTCAAAGGCTGAGCCCAGGAATAAGATAAGGAATCCAGATCGGGATCAGATGCGTTGTGATTGTATGTGAAAGGATATCCAACACAAATAACAGTGCTGGGGCTTTCTAAAAAACGTGGAGAAGAATCAAAACAAGGATTTGCATTCTGTCCGCTGTAAGCATGCATGACAGCACGGAGTGTAAAGCCATAAGCAGAAGCAGAAGAGATGTTGGAAATGGAGCCATTTCTGCAGCAATCTGCATAGATGAAAGACCAGCCAATGGAAGGCGGCACCCCGGGAAGCGATACGGGAGCTGATTGAAAAACAGATTCCTGAACGGCACCTAAAATCGGACTGGCACTTCCAGGCCAACCGGGCTGTGATTCAGCACCAAAACAAGAGATAGCAGGCCCTACGGCATTACAAGAAGGCGAAATGTCGTTCTGTGAAATTAAACTTAAAGGGATGGAACTGACCGTGGGATGATTCACAACCGTAAGTGAAATTCCGGGCACCGTGGAAATCCCGTTACAGTCGCGGTAGAGCTTCATCGTGAAGACATACTGGCCGCCTCCAACACAATCCCATGTAATCTCTCCGCCCATCAAATGCGATGCAGTTGTTCTTCCGCAAAACAAAGCAAGGAAAAGGATAAGAAAAGAGATTTTCTTTAACATCTGGAATGGGTACTAGCTACAAATTTACTCTATTCCCTGTGCTTTGGCAATTATTTTTTACCTGCAACCAGCTCTGTCATGCTTTCTTTATCGAAGTAGGTAATCGCCAGCTCACGCAATTGAGATGCAGAAATACTCTTGATAGTTGCAATGTATTTATCGAAATAATCATAGGAAAGATCATATTCCAGTATGCCTTTGAAGCGCTCTGCCATTGCAAACGGCCCGTCAACCGAACGTAAAAAAGTACCAAGCAAATAGTTCTTCACCAGTTCCAGTTCGTCTTCCGTAATCAGTTCCGTTCGTAAACGGTCCATTTCAAAATATATTTCATTAATGGCACTCTGACAAACATCCACGCCTACTTCCGTAGAAATGAAAAAATAACCGGCGTGCTGAAGAGATGCTATGCCGGAACCAATGCCGTAAGTATAGCCTTTGTCCTCACGGATGTTAGACATCAATCGCGAACCAAAGTATCCTCCGAAAACTGTATTCAGGATCTGCAAAGATTGAAAATCCGGATGCGTTTTGTTGAACATTACTTTGCCGATGCGGATTGCCGATTGCAAAGCATCCTCCTTATAGATCAATTGTTCTCTTTGTTTATTAGTGTCCGTAGCCATTGTATTTGCCTTCGGGACGTTGAGCACTGACCAATCATTTCCTCCGAAAAAATCATTCAGCATTTGAAAAACGTCCGGATCGATCTTTCCTGCAAGGACGATCTTACAATTGTTTGATCGGTAAAATGATCGGTAAAATACTTCCAAGTGACTCCGTTTGATTTTTTCAAAATCACTTTCGAGAACATTGATTCCATAAGGATGTTTTTCTCCGAACAATAATTCCGTAAAACGTTTGCGAGCAAGGGTGGCTACTTTTTGATTGTTAACGTGAAACTTTTGCTTCTTATTCGTTAAGTGTGTATCCAACTCCTCCTGGGGAAAAGTAGCGTTCTTGATCACGTCTTCCACAACGGGAAGAGTCGCTTTTAAATGTTTGTTTAAGGTATACAAAACAACGGATGCATTGTCTTGCGAAACGCCCACTTCTAAAAAAGCGCCGTAAAAATCCACGGCGTCCGCGATCTGTGCGGCATTCATTTTAGTCGTTCCTTCCTCCAACATGGAATTCACGGTTGTCGCCAGCAAAGGCATCTGCTGCTGAAACATCCCTGCTCCGAATAAAAATTCAATCTTGATCAGGTCCTGTGTCCCGGCATTGATCGAATAAACAGGAATGTTATTCTTTAGGCGTTTTTCTGTCGCCCGGATCATTTCAATTTTTTCTACCGTTTTAAAAGAGGGAGAAGCAGTTCTGTCTATCGTCATATTTTTCATTTCTTTGCATTATAATACAAGGTAGAACAATTCTCTTTTCTGAAAATGATGCTGGCTTGTTCTTTAATTTCTTCTGCCGTTACTGCCAAATATTTTTCTACTTCGAGGTTCACCATGTTGGCATCTCCTAAAAGCTCTGACACAGCAAGATTGGCGGCTTTATTCAAAACCTCTATTTCACCAAATACGTGCGAAGCTTCCATTTTATTTTTCACTTTCTGAAGTTCATCGTTGGTCACCAACTGGTTTTTCATTTTCCCTAACTCGTCGTCGATGCCTTGCTCCGCTTGTTCCATGGTCACCCCTTTGGAAAGTTTTCCGGAAACCACAAAAAGTCCTTTGTCAAAATCACCCATCACATAAGCATGCAGATCGCTGAATAATTTTTTGTCCTTGATGAGTGCGTTGTGCATACGAGATGAATTTCCGCGGGAAAGAATGTCGGAAATGAGATCCGTCGCATAATATTCTTTGTCGAAGCGCGAACACATGTGGTAAGCTTTGTAAATCGCATCAGCAGGAACATCGCGCTCAACAGTCAGACTGCGGGCTTCTGTTTGAACAGGCTCCTCAGGCAGATTGCGTTTATTGTCCGGACCTTTAGGAATCGGTGCGAACCATTTTTCTGAAAGTTTTTTTACTTCCTCCAGTTTCACATTTCCCGCAACGACCATAATGGCATTGTTGGGACAATAGAACCGTTGAAAGAAATTTTTAACGTCTTGCATCCGCGCATTTTCAATGTGTGAAATTTCCTTACCGATTGTATCCCATTGGTAAGGATGTACTTTATAGATCATTGGACGCATCAGAAGCCAGACATCGCCGTAAGGCTGATTCAGGTAACGCTGTTTGAATTCTTCGATCACCACGTTGCGCTGCACTTCCAGACTTTTATCCGAAAAAGCAAGACTCAACATGCGGTCACTTTCCAGCCAGAAACCGGTCTCCAGATTTTCGGAAGGAAGCGTTAAATAATAGTTGGTGATGTCGTTTGTAGTATAAGCATTGTTCTCTCCTCCTACCCGCTGCAAAGGTTCATCGTAATTCGGAATGTTCACGGAACCTCCGAACATAAGGTGTTCAAACAAATGTGCAAAACCTGTTTGCTTAGGATCTTCATCGCGGGCACCCACGTTGTAGAGAATGTTGATGCAGGCAATGGGAGTGGATTTATCTTCGTGATAGATCACCTTCAACCCGTTTTCCAATTCAAACTTTTCGTATTTTATCATGTGTTTAAATATTTTTTAATTCGGCTTTCGCCTGATTGTACTCCGCCACTATTTCTTCAATGATAGCTTTTGCCGGTTTTATTTCTCGAATGATGGCAGCCACTTGCCCAATCTCCAACTCGCCTTCGGTCATGTCGCCTTCAAACATACCTTTTTTGGCTCTTCCACGCCCAAGTAGTTTTGACAATTCATCAACCGATGCAGCATTTTTTTCAGCATTCTGCACATCGTCAAAAAATTTATTCTTCAGCAAACGTACCGGAGTCAGCTGTTTCAATGTTAGCTTTGTGTCGCCCTCCTGTGAGGAAATGACAGCTTGTTTAAAATGAATGTTAGCTGAAGATTCAGTAGAAGCAACAAAACGGCTCCCGATCTGAACACCATCTGCACCCAATGCCAGCATGGCCAGCATGGCTTTTCCAGTTGCGATTCCACCGGCTGCAATCACCGGAATGGTCACAGCATTTTTGATGACCGGGATCAGGCACAAGGTCGTTGTCTCTTCCCTTCCATTATGCCCGCCCGCTTCAAATCCTTCAGCAACAATGGCATCCACGCCTGCTTCCTCGGCTTTTTTTGCAAATTTTGCATTGGCGATGACGTGCACCACAATTATTCCTTTTTCTTTCAATAATGAGGTCCATGTTTTAGGATTTCCGGCAGAAGTAATTACCACCTTAACTCCCTCAGAAACAACAACTTCCATCTGCTTGTCGAGGTCAGGATAAAGCATCGGAACATTTACCGCAAAAATCCCATTATTGGTCGCTTTTTTACACTTCTGAATGTGTTCACGCAGCACATCAGGATACATGCTTCCACTTCCGATCACGCCCAAACCACCAGCATTAGTAACTGCTGCAGCCAATTCCCATCCGCTGCACCAGATCATGCCGGCTTGCACAATAGGATATTTTATCTTAAACAGCTCTGTTACTCTATTGCCCATATAGATTTTCTTTCTTATTTTTGATTAAAGATTCACGAAGGTAAAAAATATTATTTGCTTCTATTTATCGAATATTTTTATAATTTTGCAAGATGCGTAGATTATTAGTCATATTATCATTGTCGGCAATGCCATTTATGGGATTCGGACAATATCTTTGGGATTTTGGTGTTCACGCTGGAGCGTCTAACTATTTAGGAGAAATCGGTGGTAAAGCAGATACCCGTAAAGACTTTATAGCAGACATCAAGTTGTCCAAGACACAATTCACGGTAGGCGGATTTGCACGTTATAAATTCACCCCGATTGTTTCCGCAAAACTGGGCCTGAATTGGAACAGAATTGCCGGTGCAGATTATCTATCCACTAATCGCGGAAGAGCTGGACGTAACCTTTCTTTCAGAAACGACATCATTGAACTGGAATTAACAGGACAATTCTTTTTTGTGGATGTTCCCGATCTGGGCCACACTTACCGTTACAGAAACGATTTCAGAATGTATGCCTTTGTCGGCATAGCAGCATTTTATCACAACCCAAAGACTTATTATGACGGAGCCTGGGTGCCATTGCGTCCTTTAAAAACAGAGAACGTAAGCTATTCAGCTGTAGGGGCATCAGTTCCTTTGGGGCTTGGATTGTATTTCACCATTGACAAAAAGCACCGCATCGGTTGGGAATTTGACTGGAGAACTACTTTTACGGATTATCTGGATGACATTAGCACAGTTTACGTTGACCCAGCAGAACTTTCTAGTGCAGAATCTGCTGCATTGTCAAACCGAAGAGGCGAACTAGGCAATTCTGCTGCAGTTCCAACTGCCGACAACTACGTGCCCGGAAAGAAACGTGGGGACCCTTCTCACAACGACTCGTACCTGACGACCTCTATTAACTACAGTTACATCATCAGAGGAAAGAGTTCCTTCTACCGCTCTAAATACGGCAGTATCTTCAAACATAAGAAATACAAGAAACGTAAGATACGTGCTAAGTTCTAAAAACATAAAATCCGCTCCGATAATCGGAGCGGATTTTTTTATTCCTTTCCTCTTATGAAAAAAATCGGTTTGATCGGAGGCATCAGTTGGGTTTCCACTGTCGACTATTACAAATACATCAACGAAGGAGTAAATGTCGGCCTGGGCGGTCTTAACTATGCCGAGTGCCTGATCTACTCCTTTAATTATGCCGACATCAAAAAGAACAACGATGCGAATGATTGGGACAAGACGCTTCAAATGATTTCTCAAGCGTGTTTGCACTTAAAAGCGTCTGGAGCTGAAGCGATCGTGCTTTGTGCCAATACCATGCACCTGATCGCCGACAAGCTTCAAAAAAACATAGAACTGCCCGTCATCCACATTGCTTCGGCTACGGCTTCAGAAATAAAAAAACAAAAACTCCGTAAAGTAGGATTGCTCGGAACAAAATTCACCATGGAACTTGATTTCTTTACTTCGAAACTTAAAGAACAGAACATAGAAGTAATCATTCCGGATGCAGCTGATAAGACGTTTATTCACCATACGATCTTTGAAGAACTGGGCAGAGGGCTGCTGCTGCCGCAAAGCAAGCACCGCTATATCTCCATCATAAACAAGCTGAAGGAAAAAGGAGCAGAAGGTGTTATTCTCGGCTGTACGGAAATTCCCTTGCTGATAAAACAAGAGGATGTTTCTATCCCTGTTTTCGACACAACTAAAATTCACTCGCAGGCTGCGGTGGATTTTATCTTGTCCTGAAGATCAAAAGAATTTATTTTTTGTTGAAGAACTGCCCTAGCTTAGAAAGCGGCTTCCTTATGAATGTAAGAGCAGATGGGGTAAGTCCGTTCAACTCCCAAGCCTTTTTATCTTCACGATTCGCTTTTATGCGATTCATTAATGACACATTGCTTTTCCCTCCCACTCTCATTTTTACCAGAACATTCGGAATATAGGCCACTTGACAATTGTGCTTGTATAAAAACCTTAGCATGAGTTCGTAATCTGCTGCCGATTTTAAAACGGTATTGAAAGAACCAAATTTATCATAACATTTCTTTCTCACAAAAAAGGTGGGGTGAGGTGGCATCCAGCCTTTCAAAAAATTCTCTTTTTTATAGGCCCCCGAGATCCAGTTCCGTGTAACCTTGTTTGTATCCGCACGATCCACATATTGAAGATCTCCGTAAACGGCATCTACCTTCCCGTCAGCAAAAGCAGCTGCTACTTGCGAGATCACATTTTCTGAGGAATAGAAATCATCGGCATGCAAGATCGCAACAATGTCTCCTGTTGCTTTTGAAATGCCTTTGTTGATTGCATCATAAATGCCTTTGTCCTTTTCTGAAATGAGAACAGATATCTTGTCTTTGTAGCGCTCAATAATTTTTAAAGTGTTGTCAACAGAAGCTCCGTCAACAATAATGTATTCCAAGCTTTGATGGTCCTGGGAAATGACGGAGCGGATAGTGCTGTCGATGGTTTCTGCACTGTTGTAACAAACGGTTATGATGGAAACTTTAAGCATTGATGGATCGTTCTCTGACCATCTGAGCAGGATTGCCCTGATAGATCTTATAAGATTCTAAATTTGAAGAAGCAACAGAGCCCACAGCCAAAACGGAGTGAGAAGCACAAGTCACGCCCGGACAAACGGTTGCTTTCGCTCCAATCCAGACTCCTTCTTCCAAAAGAATGTCGCCCACGATCAGATCAAAGGCTGCCTTCTTGTAATCGTGATTGCCGCAGAGCAGAAAAGCACCTTGCGACAAACAAACATTGTCTCCGATGCTCACGTTTCCTATATTATCAATCCACACTCCCTCTCCTATCCAAACATTGTTTCCTACCTTCAATCTCCATGGATACTTGATGTTCACGCGTGGCTTAATGATCACTCCCGATCCGATCTTCGCTCCATACATCCGCAGCAAAAAAATCTTTACTCCATTCAGAGGAAACCCGGAGTTGAACCAGACAATGTTGGTATAGTACCAGCAGATCCTTTTCAGGGCATTTCCTCCCGGCTTGTACCAGTCGTTATTAAATTGAGATAAGTTGGTCTTGCTCATGTCGCAAAGATATTAAACAATAAACAAATGCCTGCTTTGTTCTTCTATTTCGGGATCATTCCTGTATTCTGCGGCCAACCTGAAAGCCGCAGCCGACATTTCAGAATATTCTTCTTGTCCCAGTTGAGCCGCTCTGTCGATGACTTTGGCGAATGTTGTAACCGAAGAAAGTTCCAGGTCCCAGCCCGCATTCCTTTCATTAAGTTTTTTCCAAGGCGTCTGATCACTGATGATGACCGGGCAACCTGCGGCGAATGACTGCAGGATGATGTGTCCGAAATTTTCACCGCGTGTAGGCATGAACATAAAGTGATGCCTGCTCAATTCCGTGAGTACTTTCTCATTCTCCAAGCTTCCTTTATAGCTCGCTTTTACATTCGAAGGAAGCGCAGCGATTGCTGTCTGGCATTCTTGCCAATATTCCGTATCGTAAACCGGACCGTAAAAATCGAACAACACTTTTTCTTTTACTTCCTGTAATGCAAGCAATGCAAAAAGCAGATTTTTTTCGGGAGAGATCCTGGCGACGTTGATCAGGAGCAATTCTCCTTGATCCTTTTTTCGCAGAGGAAGGTCAATAATGCTGTTCTTCTGAGGAAGGTTTCCGGCAGTACGCACTTGTACTTTGTTGCCGAACACTTTATGAATGTCCTTTTTCTCATTTTCTGTAGACGCATGAAAGACGACGTCATCAAAAAGCTTCAGCACTTTTACTGCCGAAAGAAAAAATTGCTTTTTTGCTTTTTTGACACCCAAGGCGCTTTCCGCAAGCATCCCCCTTGCAGCAATCACTATGCGGATACCTTTCTTTTTTCGAAGGTAATAAAGCGGAAACAAGGTAAAATAAAGCGAAAAGATACCGTTCAAGTAAACTGCGTCGGCATCACTTTGGCGAATGAGTCTGCGCAAAGCAGCACGGGTCAAGCCATTCTCTGAAAAATAAAAAACCTTTGTCCCGTCCGCAAGTTCATTCCATTCGTCACTTCTCACGGTTGGATAAGGAGTCGTCTCACAATAATCCGTATCGCGGGTGATAATTGAAATATCTAATTCATCCCGGAGGTGCGCCACAAGATTGGCAACCGACTGAATCGGTCCGCCGGCTTTGAAACCGGGAAGGTACCAGTCTATGAATATGAGGACCTTTTTCTTCGGCATTAATCTTCCATTTTATTTTCCTGAAGCCAGTTCTCCAGCACAACGAGGTACCAGATCCTGGACCAGGTAACTTTCGGATCATTTGCCAAAAAATTCTGCCACAACTGCATCACGCCTTTTTCGTTGAAGAGTTTTCTTTGGGACAATGAAACCATCTTTTGCTCGCAAAATGATCGCAATTCGTTTTTCATCCAGTCCTTCCAAGGAAAAGTAAAGCCCATTTTTGGACGGTTCACAATTTCTGGTGGCAGAAGGTCCCCAAGAGCATCTACCAACAGCTTTTTAGGGGTATGCGGATATTTATGTTTATCGGGGATTCCCAGAACATATTCTACCAAAGTATAATCTAAAAAGGGGACACGCACCTCCAATGCATGCGCCATGCTCATCTGATCGGCATCGCCCAGCAGTACATTCTGCATGTATGTGGAGATCTCCGCAATGGAAGTCTGACTGATCTGAAATCCGGCAGGCAAGTTTAAGGGTTCAATGATAGCAGCCACGGTGTTTCCTGGAAGCTGTTCTTTGTTCAGGATAGAAAGAATGTCTTTGTCCAGCAGTACCTGGCGTGACAAAGGATAAAATGTATTGAATCCAATGGCATCTTGGTTTAAAAATGCAGCGATCTTTTCGGAAGCGACTCCTGGCTTTAATTTTGTCAGCATGGCCCCTCCTGCTCCTCTTACAAAACGCGGAACTGCATTCAGCCAAGCTTTTCTTTTGAGTTCTATGGAACGCTTGAAAACATCATAGCCTCCGAACAATTCATCTCCGCCCAAACCCGACAATGCCATGGTTATTCCCGCCTCTTTGGTTGCCTTGGAAACTATGTAAGTATTAGGACCGTCACCACTGGGATGATCCATAGCTTTTAGTGCATTGGGCAGTTCAGCCAAAAAATCTGCGGGGTTCAGCCTGATCTCATGGTGATCTGTATCGAATTTTTTTGCTATCAGTTGAGCATATTTTGATTCCGAAAATTCACTCTCATCAAATGTCACGGAAAAAGTCTTCACTTTCTCGCTGGACACTTTAGTCATCAGTCCGACTATCGCACTTGAATCGATCCCTCCTGAAAGAAAAGCCCCGAAAGGGACATCTGCAATCAACCTTCGTTCAACCGACTTACTGAGCAGCTGATTCACATCCTTGCAGATCTCCAAGTACGATTTACCTTCTGAAGCCTTGCTCAAGTTCTTGTTAGCATCCCAGTATGAATGGATCTTAACGTTGCCATTGACCGATTTCAGATAATGCCCGGGCAGGAGCATTTTTACTCCTTTGACAATGGTAGCCGGCGCATGAACGATCTGATAACGCAGGTAATCAGCAAGACTGTTCTCGTCCATCTGTTTCTGAATCAGGTCCGATGCAAGCAGGGAACGAATCTCGGAGGAGAATGCAAGTATATTGTTGGTGTAGATGTAATACAAAGGTTTGATCCCTAAACGGTCCCGAGCAATGAACAGTTCCTTCTTTAAATCGTCCCAAATCGCAAATGCATACATGCCGTTGAAATGATCCACACACTTCTCTCCCCAACGGGCGTATGCTGCTATGATCACTTCGGTATCCGTATTGGTCTTAAAAAAATAAGCTTGTTCAGCAGATCCACTGATAACTCTCGTGAGTTCAAATTTAAGTTCGCGGAAGTTGTATAATTCTCCATTATAAACGATCTGATACCTCCCATCGTGTGAAGCCATGGGTTGATGTCCTGCCGCGGAAAGATCAATGATGGAAAGTCTCCTGTGTCCGAGCGCTAAGTGTTCGTTGGTGAAAAGACCTTCGTCATCCGGACCGCGGTGCTGCATGGCCAAATTCATTCCCTGAACTTTCCGTCTCGAGACTTCTTGATCCGGAATCCCTAAAATTCCATTAATTCCGCACATTCCGGTCAGAATAAAATTCAATGATGGACGAACAGATCAGCGCCTGCTCTTCGGCCTTAAGGTCGTAGAACAGCGGCAGGCGCAATAGACGCTGACTGTATTTATCGGAGTTCGGCAAATTTCTACGGTCGTGCTGGGATCTATAGAAGGGACTGCTGTGCAGTGACTGGTAATGAAATACAGCTTGGATGTCTTTTTCATTCAGATACCCGATCAGCTCCGTTCTTTCTTTTTCTGAAGCACAGATAAAATAAAAGATGTGCGCGTTGTTCGTAGCAAATTTAGGAACCACAGGGAGCTTTAGCTTTTTTGACTTCTGTAGCGGTTTTAGATTTTTGAAATACGTTTTCCAAAGCTTCAGCCTTCTTTTCTGCACTTTTTCAATTTTCTCAAGTTGAGAAAAAAGGAATGCAGCTGAGATAGCACTGGGAATGGAGGAATAACCCAAACTGATCCATTCATACTTGTCCACTTCCCCCTTGCTGAATGCAGATCTGTTGGTTCCTTTATTTCTTACAATTTCGGTTTTGGCTAAAAGCCGGGGGTCATTAATAGCAATAAAACCGCCTTCTCCGCAATGAATGTTCTTTGTTTCGTGAAAAGAGAAACAGGAAATATCTCCAATCGTTCCCAAAGGCTGATCGTTGGAATAAGCGTCGATGCACTGTGCGGCATCTTCTATGATGAGTAATCCATGCTTTTTTGCGATGACTTTTATGGCTGCCAGATCACAGGCAACACCGGCGTAATGGACCAGTACAATTGCTTTTGTTTTGTCGGTAATCAGACTTTCAACTAATTTTTCATCCATGTTCGGATGCTCTTCTTTGCTGTCAACAAACACCAATTTGGCTCCCCGCAAGGCAAATGCATTGGCTGTAGACACAAATGTATAAGAAGGCAGGATCACTTCATCACCCGGCTGAATCTCGGCGATCAAAGCAGCCATCTCCAATGCCATTGTGCAGGAATTCGTGAGGAATACTTTTTTAAATCCATATTTATTCTCAAGAAAAGACTCGCAATCACGGATCATTTTTATGTCTCCGGTCAGCGTCTTCGTTTCCATTGCTTTGGCGATGAAAACCTTTTCTTTTCCGGAGTAATATGGTTTATTGAATGGGATCATTTAGACACCAATTGAAGATAAAAAATGCTGCGAGGCGATCATCCTTTTCAGTCCGTCCTCCAAAGTAATCAGCGGACGCCCCAAAACGGCTATCATTTTTGCATTATCAGGTTGTCTCCGCGTCATGTCACCTTCTGCCAAAGGCGGAAGATGAATGATCTTTGATTTCGAATTGGTTATTTTGATGATGAGTGCAGCCAATTCGAGAACTGTGCACAGCTTGTCGTTACCAATGTTGATTACGTCATTCACATGAAGGTTGTCGTAAAGGCATTTCAGGCAGGTATCAATTGTGTCGTCTACGTATGTAAAAGTTCTTGTTTGAAGTCCATCGCCATAGATGGTTATGTCCTGATGCTTCAAAGCTGCTGCAAGAAAACGGGCAACCACAAAATCGGTGCTTTGACTTGGACCATAAGTATTGAAGAACCTAAAGATGGTGTAATTAAGTTTGTATTCCTGCTGATAACTCTTGCAGAAAGACTCTCCCACATTTTTTACAACGGCATAAGGAACCCTTGAATTCAAAGGCGTGGTATGTTCGTGTTGAGGAAGCGAAACCGGCTCACCGTAGACTTCGGACGAAGAAGAGAAGAACACTCGCTTTACGGAAGTGTTCTTAGCAATATTGAGAATGTTTCTGATCCCATTAATGTCATTTAAGACCTTTACCGGATTCTCCTGTGTTCTGATGACTCCTACAACTGCTGCAAAATGAAATACATAATCGAATTTATGCGAATGCATGATTGGTAAAATATCATCAAAATTATTCACGTCGGCCTTTATGAATTCCCAGCCGGTCTTATCGTTTTCCGGCAATTTCGACATGAACCCTGTAGAAAGGTCGTCAACGATGACCACGTGATTGTCTGCATTGGCAATGAGCTTTTCAACAAGAGCACTTCCTACGTTGCCTGCACCGCCTGTAACCAGTATTTTATTCATATAGTAACTTTATTAATTGTTTAGCCCATTTTTCAGGGGTAATTTCTTTGGCTTTTGCCACACTGCGGTCCGACATCCTGTTCAACCCTTCATCATCAGTAGAAATGATCTTTTTAAAGGCCTCTTTTAATTCAGCAACCGAATCCGCCTTGTAAATATAACCATTATAATTATTTTCAACAAAAGCCGTCCTTGCACCCACCTGATCCGAACAAATAATGGGAAATCCAGCAGCAGCATATTCGTGGACTACAACTCCCCAGGGCTCAAAAAAGCTCGGTAAGACAAACACTCCAGTATTTTTCACATAAGAAGAAAGATCTCCGGGCTGAACAAAACCGAAATGCTTGATCGAAGGATGTTTTATCGGCGGAATGTCTCCGTTCCCCAAACACCAGAGTTCCCACTCGTTGGGTTGCTCTGCTTGCAGATCAACGAAAGCTTTCCACAAATTCTTAATGCCTTTGAACTCATAATAGCGGCCAACATAAATGAATCGCTTAGGAAAATGCTTTGCCTTTGTTTCTTTGTTTGCCAAATATTGCTTGTAAAAAAAATCGAAATCACAGCTGTATGCACCTGTCTCAATATCCTTTTCGCTGAACCCCATTTTAAGGGCAAACATTTTTTGTTCAGGACCGGGAACAAAACATTTATCAAACTTATTGGTGATGTAGTATGGTGAAATAAGAGTAGCGATCCGTTGTTTAAGAGATCCGTTCCATTTATTGTCAAATCCTATTACAACAGGGATCTTGCCTTTGCTGCCGGCAGCTATCTTCAAGTATACTTTGCTCGCCCATCCCCCGCAGAAGATAGCATCGGGATTTATCTTTTTTACCAGCTCTAACAGTTCAATATCCGAATAATCCGAGCGGCTATAAGTGCTGATCCTGCCACCAAAATTCAAAACGAACGGAGCTTCCTTATTTACCTCCTTGTGAATCAGATGAATCGTAACGCCTTGATTTTCAGCCAACACATCTATGCACTTCAGGAAATATACAGCCAACTCTTCGTATAGGATCAGTAAGGTCATGGGTTTCTCTGTAACTGGGACTTATTCAGAAGCAATGTACTCATCTGGTTATTATTACTAAATTTGTTCTGATGCTGAAACCAGAGGCTGTTTGGCAATTCGAAGCCTAAATTAAGAAAATTATTGACTCAATGGAAATCAGTTTATATGAAGATTGGATGAAACCGCAGGTGGCTGAATTATTCAGCAAACAGTATGGGATCGAGCATCAAGTCTTTTCAAAACTGATGGACAACTTCTACGATCACCCTTTCCAAAAGTCAAAATCCATCCGGATCATTGCACGAGAAGGTGATACCATCATTGGATTTCAATCTTTCTTTTACTGGCCTTATGTGTGCGAAAGTCGCACATACAATTCTTTCCAATCCGGCAACTCCCTGGTTCATCCTGATCACAGAGGAAAAGGAATATTTCAGAAATTACTGAATTTTCTTGATCAGAAAAAAGAAGAATTGAATATTGATTTCCTCGTAGGCTTTCCGGTGGAAGAATCAAAAAACAGTTTCATCAGAAACAACTGGTTGAACATAACGGACCTAACTTGGTACATAAACATTTGCAATCCTTTTGCATTTCTTTTTTCTGACGAACG
>JBKJQG010000232.1:0-4520 GCA_046594925.1 Bacteroidia bacterium | reverse complement strand
ATATTGGTCGGTGTGCGCTGTGGACGCAAAAAATTATAGCGCTGTTCCCAGATTCGAATTGTATGGGCCTTGATGCCGGAAAGGTTTTCCAGGTCTTTAATGGTAAAGGCGTTCATGCGTGATGATGATTGATCAACATATATTACAAATGAAGGGGGGAAAGGTTGAGGGAGAGTTGAGGGGTTGAGGGGTTGAGAGGGTTGAGAAAAATACACCGAATTCCTCGATGAACCGCAAAACGGCTAGGTACTAGTGGCTTGCAGCTAGAAGCTGTTTACAGAAGTTCCGCATTTCTGATCTTACCAGTAGATAATTTTTCAAGCGGCGCCTGAAGAGAAGAGTTTTTTAAAGTATCAATATGCCCCATGTGGTGTAGATCGGAGCCGGCCAGATCATAATAGGATTTTTTTATAAGGTAATTGGCGAGCTCATTTACGGTCTTTCCGTAATGATTGGTCAGGGAGAGTAAATTAAGCTGGAACCAGCAGCCGCTGTCTTTCAGCTCATCATAGAATTCTTTTTGATGCTGATAATATATATATCTCTCCGGATGCGCGATCACGGGTTGATAACCCTGCATCTGTAATTCAAATATTATTGATTTCAATCCATGGGATGCATAGGCCATAGAAAATTCCACAAGCACCAGGTTATCATGGAGAGTCAGTAATTTTTCCTTTCGCTGCAAGAGCTGTTCTACATGCTCATCCAGAAAATATTCGGCGGCCGCGTTAATTTCAATATCTATTCCTTCCTCAGCAATCCTTTTTCGCAGCCTATCAAGTCCTGAAAGAATAATATCCCTGGTATTTGGATAAATATCTCCCAGCACGTGCGGCGTAGTAATAAGTTTTACATAACCCAGCTCTTTCATTTTTCGAATCAGATCCACAGAATTCTCCATGTTCTGTGATCCATCATCAATCCCCGGTATCAGATGGGAATGCAAGTCTACCTTGAGAGCAGAGAAGTTTGATGAAGAAAAGGATTTTGATTTGAAAATATTAAACATCCATAGGAAAGGTTAGAGGTTAGAGCTTAGGGTTTAGGAGACTTGTTTATTTGGTGTAAAATGTAGTATTGATGGTAGATATTTTTATTGCAGGAACTAATCTCCCGATCACCAGATTTTTCTAACCTCTAAACCCTAAGCCCTAACCCTTCTCAGGAAGTGTCGGAAATACCTTATGAACCAACCTGCTATAAGGAAACAGTACATACCAGCCCGTAAGAAACATCAGCATAAAATCGGTATAAAAATTCTGATGCGTTTGGTACCAGATCTCCAGCGCGCCTTTATAAGGAAGGATAATATCCCGGTAGGTTGCTTCAGGGGTAAGTTTACTATTTGTAATGATCAGTTCTTCATCACGGAATACAATAGAGCCAATACCTGTAAGTCCCGGTTTTACATTATACACTTTCGATTTCATTTCATCTGAATAACGATCAAAACCAGATTTCATTAATGGTCGCGGACCAACAAATGACATATCACCAATAAGAATATTTATCAGCTGAGGCATCTCATTCAATTTTGATTTCCGGAGAAATATTCCAAACGGCAACACCCTTGGGTCATTTCGCGTGGTCAGATCTTTCGAACCCATATTGGGACTATTCTTCAACATGGTCGCGAATTTCAGAATGTTGAATATTTTATTCTTATACCCTACTCTTTCCTGTTTATAAAATACTGCATGCTCTCCGGTAAATAATAATATGAGAACCACAGGGAGCAATATTGGCATCAATATAACCAATGCGATGAGGGAGAAAACTATGTCAAAGAATCTTTTGAGTAACGGGTACATTCAGGTATAGTTAGTAATAGAATCAGTTCAACACAGAGACATAGAGGAGCGGAGTAACACAGAAATTATTGATAAAATTCCGTGTAACTCTGTCACTCTGTATCTCTGTGTTGATATCACTCCTATTGAAAATTAATTTTATCCGGCACCAGCTTCCCCGCATCAAAATACTCATTATACCAGTCCAAGGTTTCCTTCAACCCATCCTGCCATTTTACCTTGGAAACAAAGCCCAGGTCTTTTTGGGATTTAGTGATATCCGGACTTCTTCTTGAAACAGAGCCAGGATAAGTGGGCTCGTATTTATATTCCCCTTGGAAGCCCATGAATTCGCCGGTCTTGCGGGTTAGCTCTTCAATGGTTATTTCCACACCGGTTCCAAGGTGATAGATCTGCTGATCAGTACCGGGAGTTTCCATAGATAAAACTGTTCCTTCCACTGCATCGGTGATATAACAAAAATCACGGGTTTGATCCGCACCATAAATTCTATAGGGATCTTCATTGTTGCGGAATCGTATCACCAAATGTGGGATCACGTGGTTGAAACCCATACGCGGACCAAATACATTATGATAACGAATAATGGTGACCTCAAAACCAAGCATTTTTCCATAGTTCAGAAAACCTGATTCGCCAAGTATCTTAGTGACTGCATAAGTAAATCTCGGATGACCGATATGCTGAATGGTCAGTGGTACCTCTTCCGGTGTAGGGATCTTATATCCAAATGCTTCCACCGTACCCGCATAATTTTCACTGGTAGATGCAAAAACCACCTTCCCAATTTTAGAACGACGGATCCACTCTAATGTAAATAAGGTTAGCGCCGTATTGATACGAATCACTTCATGTGGTTTGGTATTTGCATTATCTACGCCTACCAGTGCAGCCATCATGTACAACTGGTCATATTCTTTATCCAGCAGATCATAAGACTCGGGTTGGGAAAAATCGGCTTCTATCAATTTTACCTTTGGCGATTTTAATAATTTCTCGAATTCCTCGTCACGATTCTTCTTCATGAAATTATCTGCGATCGTGATCTCATAATCGTGATTCGCTTCAAGGAATTTTGCGATGTTGAAGCCGATGAAGCCGGCACCTCCGAGGATAAGCACTTTTTTTGACATAAAGAGATTAGAGGTTATAGTAAGGGTTAGTGGTTTGGAATTTCAACACAGAGGCACGGAGTTTCAGAGTAACACAGATTTTTGGGTATTTCAACACAGAGGTACTGAGGAACAGAGTAGCACAGGTTTTTGGGAATTTCAACACAGAGGTACGGAGGGACAGAGTGGCACGGAATGTATTTAAAACTCTGTGTATCTCTGAAACTCCGCTTCTCTGTGTTAAAATAAACACTAAACCTCCCCTAAAGATCTCCTCTCCCAATCACTTTCACCATATGTTTTTTGGAAAGCCGATCTATCTCTTCATTCGTAAATACTCCAATCGTATCATACAAAAATGTAGCAGGCTTTGACATTATTTTTTCGATCAGCACATTATTATTCCGGTAATCTTTATGACCTGTGGTGATTACGATGATATCAAAGTCATCATGGAGAATCATGTCCAGGTCTTGGTTTATGCGGATATCTTTTTCTTCCCAATACAATACATGCGGATCATGCAAATGTATCTCGGCTCCTTCCTTCTCCAGCCAGTTATAAAAAACCTCCACCGGCGTATACCGGGTATCGCCTACATCATTCAGGTAACTCACACCCAGCAACAGCACTTTTTTCCCTTTTAATGATCCGGGAAATTGTGAACGAAGGAATTCAAAAGCATAGCGGGGCATTTTATCATTGATGTCCACCCCTTTTTCACTTTGCACCAAAGGCTCCTCACTTCCAAAAAGATTTTGTTTGGCCCAACTGGCCAGCAATGGATCTTTGGTAAGACAATAACCTCCTACGCCTAATCCAGGCAACATAATATTTTTATGTGTAGGTCGCATACGAATGGCATTAACCACTTCATAAATATCAACCCCCGCCTCTTCTGCAAATCGACTCCACTCTACCATAAAAGCGATATTCATAGCGCGGAAAGAATTCTCCAGCACCTTGGCCATTTCGGTGGCATTGGTATGTCCCAATTTGGTCAGTGGATATTCATCTGTTCTTATTACCGTGCGAAGAAATGTTTCTACCGCATCAGCACTTTTTTCATCCACACCGGCAAATACGCGATAAAAATTCTGGATGGAGTCTACGTATTTTGGTCCAGGCATTACTCGCTCATAACTATGTCCCACTCGAAGTCCATCCAATGGCATTCCTCTTTTTTCAAGGCATTCTTTTAATAAAGGCGCCACTATTTTATCTGTTGTACCTGGAGGTACTGTTGTTTCTACTAATACCAATACATTCTCTTTACAATTTTTCCCAATGGCTTCAATTGCTTTTTTAAATGGACTGAGGTCAATATCATACTTGGTCAGGTCCTGTGTTGCAGGATCAGATATTTTCTTCACATCCAGATTTATATCCACTACTACCACATCAGCCTTGCTATAAGCATAAGGGTCGAAGCTGGCATAATAATTATTTTTTCGGAGGCTATTCTCATAATAGAGACCGATCTTGGGATCGCTGGCCAGTACAGGAAACACCCCTTCATTAATAGAACGGACCTTCCCTCTGAAGCATCCTATTGGAAGGTCCGTTCTATTAATGAAGGGGTGTTTCCTGTACT
>JBKJQG010000195.1:0-6874 GCA_046594925.1 Bacteroidia bacterium | reverse complement strand
GAAGAGACCTTTGTTAAGACTCTCTTTTTTCTCTTTACTAAAAAAAGTAAAAATCCCCATAAGGAAATTATGAATGATGAATTATAAATGATGAATGATGAAATTTCAACATCCAATTAGCATTATCATTAAACAATAAAAGCTTCCCCTTGTTTGGAGAAGCCTTTAAATATTGAATGAATCAATACTATTATTTGTTTTTCAAAAAATCCTGAATGTGATCATTGTGAATGATCTCTTCTTTGAATGAATAAGCACCAGTTTTTGCTGATTTTACCATTTTAATCACTTTGGTAAAGTTATTTCCTTTACCGGATTTAAGTGTTGCGACAACCTTTTTAGCCATTTTGTATGAGTTTAAAGTTTAAAAGTTCAAAGTTCAAGGTCAGAAGACCTCGCTTGAAGCACTAAACGAATTATTTAATTTCTTTGTGAACAGTTACTTTTTTCAAGATTGCGTTGTATTTTTTCAACTCTAATCTTTCGGTGGTGTTCTTTTTGTTCTTAGTAGTAATGTAACGAGAAGTTCCCGGCATACCGCTCTCTTTGTGCTCAGTACATTCCATAATCACCTGAATTCTGCTGCCTTTTTTTGCCATTGTTTTTTGTTTTATCCTCCGAAGCTAATGCGGAGGGTGTGTTGTTTTTCAAAATTGGAGTGCAAATATAGAATTTAAAATTGAAGTCCACAATAAATTTAGAGAAAAATCCGCCACGTGCCCCTATTTTGCCTTGTTAAACATGCTTTCTTCCTTCATCAGGGCCTCGATTTCTTCCACCTTTTTGGGCAGTTTTCCTGACAAAACCTCTGGTTCACCGGCTGTAATGAGCACATCGTCCTCGATCCGCACCCCAATGTTCCACCACATCGGATCGCATTTGGAGCCTGCCGGGATGTAGATCCCCGGCTCAACAGTGATGATCTGTCCGGCGACCAGTTTGCCATAGTTTCCGGGATCGTGCACGTCCAACCCCAAATAATGGGAAGTCCCATGAAAAAAATAGTCGATGAACTCGTTCGAATTCTTAATGATTCCCTGCTCCAGCAAGCGTTTCTGGATGACCGCAACAGCAGCCTTATGAGCGGCACGGAACTCTGCACCGGGAACGCAAGCCTTAATCCCTGCTTCTTGAGCTTCCAAGACAATGTTGTAAATGGTCTTTTCCTGGGCAGAGAACTTACCGTCGACCGGCAAAGTGCGCGTCACATCTGCTGTATACCCATGATATTCGGCACCTGCGTCAATTACCAGCATATCCAGACCACTCAGCTTCTTCCTATTCGTCTCATAGTGCAGGATACAGGAATTCTCGCCGCCGCCAACAATGGAAGGATATCCTACGTATTCGGACCCGGAGTTCTTGAACATATATTCTACAACGGCCTGCGCCTGGTATTCCTTCATTTCAGGCTCCAATGCCTTCATTACTTCCAAATGCGCCATACAAGTCATGTCGATCGCCTTGCGCATCAGAATAAGCTCTTCCGGCTGTTTGATCTCCCTCAGGGAAGCCAACCATCCTTTTAAATTCAAATTGTCGCAGTTCTTAGCTGGATAAGATCTTGTTTTTTCAAGAAAATGCTTGATCAAGCTGTAAAGGTCGCCTCTGTCGTCCTTGTCGTCTCTCACGTCATCATTGAACTCCTCGTGGAAGATCTTGTCGAAACGTTCAAAACCTACCTTAAAATCAGCAAACTGATCATTCAGCAATACTGCAGAAAAGCCCAGATTGTTCAACACACCACTTTTTCCCAAAATCTTGCCCGTCCATACTTCCCTAGCCTGATCACGGTCCTGGACAAAGATGAGTTCATTGGTCTTGATGGTATCGTAAAAAGTCAGCTCCTCTTTAAAGATGATGAGCATTGCATTCGGCTCTTTCAGTCCCGTCAGGTAATAAAAATTTGGATCCTGGTGGTAAATGAATTTGGTATCGTTGGCTCTTTGACGCTCTGCTCCAGCAAAAATGACTGCGCAGCTATTGACCGGCATGCATTTGCGCAGGGCCTCTCTTCGGCCTTTGTGGAAAGACTTAGGCAGCAGGTCGGCATCGTAACTCTGAGCCAATGCCGACAAAGAGAGCGATACGCACAATAAGAGGTTAAGCAATTTCATGTTTCAAATTAAAATCAAAGCCTGAGACCCCGTCGGGGTTAACAAGACTAATCATTGAGTGCTAAGTCTTATTAAAAAAGCAAAAAACGTTACTACAAAAGTAGCAACGTTTCCATGTATAATTTATACCGCTTGTGTAATATATTACTTTTTCAAGTAACCTTCAGCTCTTGCTTGTTTAACAACAGCTGAGATGCCGTTCTTATTGATCGTTTTCAGAGCAGATGTTGACAATTTAATGGTGATCCATTTGTCTTCTTCAGGCAAATAGAATTTTTTAAGCTGTAAATTCACGTTGAACTTACGTTTGGTCTTAGTGTTCGAGTGAGATACTTTATTACCTACAATCGCTTTTTTTCCTGTGATTTCGCAAACTCTTGACATTGTATTTTGTATTAAATAGGTTCCTTTTTTTAATTTCGGACTGCAAATATAGGGATTTGTATTTAATTGGCAAATTTATATACGAAATTGTCGATTTTGAGTGTTTCCTACTTAATAAAAGCCATCCTTTTCATCACTGGCTTGCCGTCCACCGTAATCCGCATATAGTAAATGCCTGTCTCTAATCCCTTTTCCCTTGCATTAAAACCGAATGTATGGTAACCGGCTGCTTCATTTGTGTCAACAAGCGATTCCTGCACTTGTCCAAGACCATTCACGATATCGATCCTCAGCGATGCATTCTTTTCGAGTGTGTAGGAAATAGTCACCATTCCAGATGAAGGGTTGGGGGAAACTGAAATATTCGTATGGTCTCCGCCGTCATTTACTCCTGTTGCCAGTGGAATAATATCCAATGTATCTGCGATCGTATTAAACAAAAGAGTCGCCCCTGTTGCATCAACTCCCTGGTGAGCCGAGACCGATATAGGCATAGTCGTTGGAGAGGAAATACCAGTTTTCAACTGAAAAGAAAAATCGGCGATCTTACCATAACCATTTGTATTCAGATGATCTATCCGGGTTATTGCTCCCAAAACGGCGTTAGAAACAGCTGATACTTTTCCGAACTTAATTGCATCAACACCCGGAGTCCCGATCCAACTCGAGGAATATGTTAAACTTTCAGTTCCAGGCTGAACCAATGATGCATCATAATTCAAGTCAAATGCGATTCCATATATACTACTGACAGGGACAACTGAAGATCCCAACCATATTTCGGCCGTTACGGTGCTACCTGCCGGATGGCTGCCTGAAGGCAAAACTACATAAATGTCTTCTCCAAGAAGCCTTTCATCAGATTCGCTCGCGACAAAGGCATGCACAGAAGAATAATTTAAATTAACTGCAAGGGTGTCATTGTTATCAATGAGTCCATCACCATTACAATCTGCGTGTTTAATGTCTGACCCATTGCTCTGAAGAGTTCCCCAACCGGCGCAAGGATATGCAGCCCATGAATTACTAACGCTCGCACGCGCAACGCCTGAGGCCCCATAGTACAAACCAATTGGAAGAAGATCGAAATTATCTGCCACATAATCGTGATTTGCATCACCTGGCCAAACAGAAATATTTGTTTCAATGCTGCTCAATGAAATTTTCGAAACACCCGACATTGTGCCTACCATAAGGAAACTGTCGGTGACAACCAATGATGTTCCAAAATAATTTATCGCAGCGACAGGACTCCAGTTCGCACCATTATTACTGGAGACGTACACTCCGTTTGAAACGCTGGCGAAAACATTTGGACCATCGGCTGCAATTGCATACACATTCGTTGCGGGCAAACCTGTATTCACTTGATTCCATGTAGCGCCATTGTCTGTTGACAATACTACACCGGTTGAAATTGTTCCCGCATAGATATTTGAACCGCTTTTTACAATATTATAAACATAACTCAGGGTCAGCCCTGTAGATTCTGTCCAGGAAAGTCCTGCGTTAGTTGATTTATAAATAGCTGTATCTGTTCCGATAAACAGATCAGTACCACTAACCAAGATCGACCAAACTCTTGAAGCAGAGGGAAGACCTGTATTCGCCGCAGTCCAAGTGGCTCCGTCATTAATTGATTTAAATATGCCACTAGTAGTCCCGCAATAGATCGTTGATCCGTTTATGGCAACAGACAAACGGTCGACGCCTCCCGGATATGTGTTTATCCATGTAGCGCCATTGTTAAGCGTTCTATAAACACCGCTAAGACCAGCTGTAAAAATTTTGGGTCCAACGCTCGCGACATTATACACGAAAGCATTTTCCATCGTATCACTCATGCAGATCCAGTTGAGGCCATTATCTGAAGACTTGTATAGCCCTGCTCCTTTTCCGTCAGTAGTTGCATATACGGTTGAGCCGTTATAACACATTTTGGAAACATTTCCTGCAATAAGTCCGACGTTCAGATCATCCCAATACAATCCATCGTTTATGGAAAAAAAGACGCCTGCAGCATCCGTTCCAGCGTATAACTTTGAACCGATCATTGTCATGGCGTTTATGTGAGTCGAATTTAATCCCAGCTGCCTTTTAAACCAAGTGCCGCCACTGTTTGTTGATCCCCATAACTCACCCGAATTTCCCGCATAAACATTTGTTCCGCGCATTACAACAGAACTCCAACCACTTGTTGCTCCGGAAGGAATTCCACCATTACATGGAGACCATGTAGTTCCTCCGTTTAGCGATTTGTAAAGGCCCGCGTTTTGAGTCCCCGCGATAATTGTAGTATCATATCTCACCAAAGAGTTAACGACATATAATGTTCCCGGGAAGCCAGAAGTAAGTGCGGTCCAGGTAACGCCGTCGTTGGCAGTCATGTATACACCGTTCGCACCGCCATAAATTTTTCTCCCGTCTGTGATCAGGGTGTTTAACTGGAAGCCGGAAGTAAATGCAATACTACCTGGAGCTACCCAAGTAAGGCCTCCATCAGAAGATTTAAAGAAATAGCCGTTAACCGTTCCGACAAATATATCTGTTCCTTTAAATAAAATTGTGGTGACTTTCGCAAGGGAAGGATAACTGGCGGAAGCAAGCGTCCAAGTCAGACCATTATTTGTCGATTTAAATAATCCATCTCCATTGGTACCTGCAAGGATCAATGAGCCATTTGTTCCAACGGATTTAATATCACTGGTAATCCAAGAAAGCACTTTTTTGCCTGTCCAGGTCAAGCCGCTGTCTAATGACACAAAAACACGCGCATAAGTTGTTCCAGCAACCAATGTTGTTCCGTTGCTGGTCAAAGATAAAATCTTTCCAGCTCCAGGTCCGTTTGTTTGCACCCACTGCGCTTTCGCATTTATAAACAATAAAAGGAAAGAAAGGACAAGGAATTGTTTTTTCATAATGAGTAGTGTATTAGGTAAAGATATGAAAAAAATAGAGGCACTGAGAGATCTGTCTCGTCTGAATGATTCTTACCTCAGATCTTCAAACCCATCCTTCACTTCATTCCAAACCGCATCCAATGCGATCATTCGTGGCTTCAGAAAAGAAATTATCTCAGGCCAGGTGTTGCGGTCGAACACATTCACTCCTTTTAATTCCAGGCCTATCTTAGCAATAACCTTTCCGTGTTCATCCTGCGGAGCTTCTTCCCAAATCCATTCTTCCTCGAGTCCGCTGTGAATCATCGTCCGGAAGCTCATGAATCGCTCCCAGTACATTTCTCTTTGTAAAGGATCGGCATGTGTGATTTGTATGGAAATCGAAGCGCTGCTCTTGCCGGCATCCATGCGAAAATAAAGGTGTTTATGCCCAGTGTGATAATTCACCCAGTTGATGCGTATGCCTTCACTACCGGGATGTAAACCAATGTATTTACCAAACGTGATCCAGAATTCGTGTCGAAGTTGGGCAGTTTCGGAGCGGGAGTACATATTTAGAGCGAATGGGAAATATTAAAACTGCAGATAAATCGGCATCACCTGATCGGCCTGTTTTACCTGGATAATTATCCATATAAAAATGAGCATAATCGCCAATCGTCCAACAAGGGAGATCCGCGAAAGCACTTTCACAGAGAGGGTTTCGTAGACTTTCGGCAAGAAATGGATGACAAAGCCGGTCAGCATAACCGCAAATACAATTCCGTAGGCTTGAAGCATGGGTTTCCAGGCAGAGCCATTAAAATTGGTGAAGATCTGAATCAGGATGATCTCCGCGTCGTGAAAGGAACTCGCTTTAAAGAAAATCCAACAGAAACAAACGAAATGAAAGGTTAAGATAATCCCGAATATTTTCAAAGCTCGGGGAGTCTTTAAATTAAATTTGGAAGCAATGGAAAGCCGCATCTTATCAAAAGCCAAAGCAAGCCCGTGCATGAATCCCCAAAGGATGAAGTTGAAGGATGCTCCATGCCAGAAGCCGCCCAGGATCATCGTTATCATCAGGTTTATATATTGCCGAAACTTCCCTACCCTATTACCACCCAATGAAATGTAGAGGTAATCCTTTAGCCAGGAGGATAAGGAAATGTGCCACCTGCGCCAGAATTCTGTAATGCTGCTCGACTGATAAGGTGAATCAAAATTCTCATTGATGGTAAAGCCCATCCAGCGAGCCATACCAATGGCCATGTCGGAATACCCAGAAAAATCGCAATAGATCACCATTGCGTAACCGTAAACGCCCAACAAACATTCAATCCCGGAATGCCGCGAAGGATCATCAAAAATGTACTGTACGTAATTCACATAGATGTAATCGGAAATGACAACCTTCTTAAAAAGACCGCCCAATATGAGGTAGAGGCCTTTTGAAATATCTTCCTTACTGATAAAAATATCTTTCCGGATCTG
>JBKJQG010000190.1:0-6495 GCA_046594925.1 Bacteroidia bacterium | reverse complement strand
GGCTGTAAAAGGTTCTTCGCGGTATGGAATTATTTCGATTCTTCCATCACCACTTCATAAGTAGCCATGTAATCTTCCAGCTTTCCTTCATCTGCCGGAATTGGCAACATCTCGCCTCGAATGCAATGGTCTTTAATCTTTTCTCCAGCTCGGCGCTGAGGATTACTCAGGTGTTTGTGGGAAAGGAACTTTTCAGACATGATCTGCCCATTTGCAAAATCATTGTTATAATGATATGCCAATGCAAGGTAAAATTCAATGTCCTCTGCTTTTTTATTGTCTTCATAAACCAATAGCAACAGTTGTAGTGCTTTTTCCTGCGTAGTCGGTTCAAAGATGCAGCAGATGCCTGAAATGTATTTTAGAAATGGTTCGTCCGGATGGTTCATCTGGATAGTTGTAATGAAGGGGATAGCCATAATGAAGTTTTGATCATCAAACATTTCCTTTGCCATTGCAAGGGAATCCAGTTCTGTAATTCTCCATTTATCGGCTGATTTTTTCTGTGCTTTTTGTGAATGTATTCCCGTAGCTATCGCAGACAGAAACACGAAGAGTAAGATTTTTTTCATGATTCAGATTTACGTTGATAAAAACAGAATACACTAATATAAATCTTATGGGAGTAGCTGTTGCGCCAATGGAAGTTGGAAAACAACAGGCAAAGAGGTTGGAACAATGTATTCTGCCTTTTAAAACGAATAAATTGTTCTCAGAGTTTCAAACTTAGGTGGTAAAATGCAAAAATCAGGCTATAATTTCAGGATCAGGATCTCCACTCTCCGGTTCTGTATCCGCCCGGTCTCCGTCTGGTCGCTGGCTATGGGATTGTTCCAGCCATGCCCTTGGTAGCGGAGTCTTTTTTCTTTGATCCCGTTATTTTCCAGGTATTCCTTTACAACCAGCGCCCTGTCGACCGATAATGCAAAGTCGTTGGCACAACAAACATGCCCCTCGATCTCTATTTCAAGTGTAGGATGCTCTTTCATTAATTTTAGGAGGAGCAGTAATGACGGTTCGGATTCTTTTAGCAGTTCTGATGTTCCTCCCACAAAATTCATGTTTTTTAGCAGCAATATCTTACCAACTTCCAGATCTTTTTCGGAACTTTTTTCATCAAGCGTTCCCGATTTTGATGGCACGGGTTGCTCACCGGCGATTAGGTCCGGTTTTTTCTCTACTATTACTTTAGGCGTTTCGGTGATCGTCACGATTATTTCAACTCTTCTGTTTTTTGCTTTCCCGTTTTCTGTTGAATTGTCGGCGATGGACTGATCGGAAGAAAATCCTTTGAAGGAAAAGTTTCCGTCACCGCTTTTGTTTTTTTCAATTAAATACTTAAAAACACTTTCCGCCCGGAAATCGGATAGGATCTGGTTGAAGCGATAGATACCTGTATTGTCGCAATGTCCCTTGATGTCCATTTTCCACGTTTTGCCGGAGACAAATGTGGAGATGGAGTCGAGCGTTTTCATCGAACCGGGGTTTAGCTGGGATTCGTTGGAATCAAAATAGACAATGGCGGTGGTTTGGGATTTAACAAATGGGGGGAAGAGAAGAGCGATAAAGAGGGGGATGCTTTTTTTCATAGAGGTCTTTATACAATAACGCAAAAATCAAGAAAAGTTACATATCGTTATGAAATGTTTTTCTGTCGTGTTAGAAAATACAAAACAATAAAAATAGCGGCCAGGAAGAACAACAGCAGCAGTGAAATGACTATCAATAGCGAATATCCAAAAAGCCCGCCATTCACCAAGACTAATGAAGCTAATTTTGAGAAGAGTCCGGTGAATGTAAGGTTCGCACCGAGGAGCGTCGCGTTAAATTTTTGAGGGCCGAACTGACAGATGAGGGAATAAGCAATTGGAGAAATGAATAGTTCGGCGACCGCTTGCAGGAAAACGGAAAACAAGATGATGAAAGCTAAGTTACTTGATTCGACTTGTCTGCAAGCAACGTAGATCAGTCCGCAGGCAAGAGCATAGAGAATGAAACCAATAGCCATTTTCAGAAGCGAAGATGTTCTGACAAAGGAATGAATGATCACGAGAACAGTTCCTACAAGCACTATAGAGAATGCGGCGGTGGATTCAAAAACTTTGTAGAAGGAATGAAATGATTTTTCAATTACAGGCAGAAGTTCATAAACAGGTTCGTTGGAGAGCTGATAGATGAACCAAAAGAGAGCAATCGAGAGGATGGTAGCAATGACGATTACCACTCTTGTTCCTGTTCCTATTCCGGTGTGTGTGTTGTTTTCGTCTGAGTAGATGTTTGCTTTTGCAGCTGCATCCTTCAGCAAGTTGCTTGAGAACAAGAGAACAAGTTGTGCAGCCACAAGTAAAATTCCGCAAAGGACAAATCCTGCCTGAAATCCCAAGCGTTCACTGAAAAGGGCGAGGACAAAAGCGCCAATGAAAGCTCCTAAATTTATGCAGAGATAAACGAGCTGCATGGCGGCGTCCAATTTCGAGAGCCGGTTTTTGTAAAGGGAACCTATCATGGAAAGCATGTTCGGATTGATGAAGCCCGTTCCGAGAGATATGAGAAATAGTCCGACATAGATAGCGATGGTGTCGGGAAGTGCAAGAATTAAACATCCAGCGGCTTGGATGAATCCTCCGATTATCGTTGCAGTCTTTGTACTTAACAGCAGATCGCCGATCAATCCGCCAATCAGAGGCAAGACCGAGATGAGCAAAAGAAAAATCCCATAAACAGCACTCGCATGAGATTGTTCCCAACTCAGTTGATTCACCAGGTAAAGAATCAAAATACTTCGCATTCCATAAAAGGCAAATCGCTCCAAAAATTTTGAAATGGATATCGGAATGATCCCTAATGAGTGAGAGGTAGTTTGTTGCATGTTATTTAAAAATTAAAAAACCCTGAGCAGAACTCAGGGTTTTTCTTTTATGCTTTTGCTGCAGCTTCAGCAGCGGCAATTTTCTTTTTAATGCCTTCTGTGGTGATTGAACCCGGGCGCTCTATCGGATGACCCAATGCTCTGTCCCAGATCAAAGAAGCCAGAACTCCCAACGAACGGGAAACTCCGAACAATACGGTATAGAATTCATGTTCTACCATTCCGTAATGTGTTAACAACACACCCGAGTGGGAGTCAACGTTTGGCCAAGGGTTCTTGATCTTTCCGGTGCTTTCCAAAATCGGAGGAGCAACTTTGTAAACCATCTGAACGATCTCACAAAGATCATCAGCCCCTTGAGGTTTGATATAACGGTAATAGAAATCTTGTTGTGCGGCAAAACGCGGATCGGTCTTACGCAATACTGCGTGTCCATATCCCGGTACCACTTTTCCTTCTGCCAATGTTTTTTTGATGTACTCTTCAATTTGTTTTTCGGTTGGCAATCCTCCACCCAATTCTTCGCGTAATTCCAGGATCCAGCTAAGGACTTCCTGATTTGCCAATCCGTGTAATGGACCAGCCAAGCCATTCATGCCTGCAGCAAATGCCAGATAAGGATCGCTCAAGGCAGAACCTACTAGGTGAGTAGTGTGAGCAGATACATTTCCTCCCTCGTGATCCACGTGGATGGTCATGTACATGCGCATCAATCGTTTCATGTCGAAAGATTCGTACCCCAGCATGTGTGCTAAGTTGGCTGCCCAATCCAATTTCGGATCCGGTTCGATGTGCTCGCCATTCTTATATTTTCTACGATAGATGTATGCTGCTATACGCGGTAAACGCGCGATCAGGTTCATCGAATCTTCGTAAGTATAATCCCAATAATCTTTTTTGCTGATTCCTTTTTTATAGGCCGCTGCAAATACCGATTCGGTTTGCATCGCCATGATGGCCATCACAAACTGAGTCATCGGATGTGTGGATGCAGGCATTTTATCCAATACGTCAAATACGTGCTTTGGTACGATCGCTCTGCGGGCCCACATGTTGCCCATGCCCAACACGTCTTCTTGCGTGGGCAATTCTCCCAACAGCATCAAATAGAAAATTCCTTCTGGCAGCGGTTCTGTTCCGCCGGGTGCTTTCGGCAGTTTTTCACGCAGTTCAGGAATGGAATATCCTCGAAAACGAATCCCCTCTTCCGGATCCAACTTGGAGGTTTCTGTTACCAGACCCACAATGCCTTTCATTCCTTGATAAACCTGGGCAACGGTATACTCACCCAATTTTATATCACCTTTTTCTTTGATGAGTTTTTTTACCTCTGCAGCTACAGGGCCTGCTTTTTCAGCGAATTTTTCTTTTAATGAATCCATCTCAATCGGTTATTTATTATTTTTTCTTAATCGTATCGTCTTTCTTAAAATACATGTGTTGATTCATGGTCTCAAACTCAAATTCTGTTTCCGTTAGTTTGATCACTTTATAAGTATACTTGGTCATTCCTTGTGAGATTTTTAAATCTCCTTCTTCGATCACCCATTTTCCCTTCGCTCCTTTTGAAACAAGATAAGTACCGTCTTCTGCAAAAAATTGCGACAAAAGATTTTTGTTCTTGTTTTTTGTCTTATCGCCTGACCACCATTTTTCTGTCAGCAAGCCTTTGTCTATTCCGGTAGCAACATCTTGAGCATAAGCTTCAGAAGCAAATAAAAAAAGCAAAGTAATGATCCCGATGTATTGGTAAGCCTTTTTCATAGTGGTAGTAAGTATTCCCGAAAGATAAAAGGATTTTGTGAGAATTAAAACAATCCTGCATTAAATTTATGTGAAAATTGTTTTTTTTAGTACAGGAACGATTCGGGACGTATGCTTGTTGCCAGAACGTTATTGCTACCGCGTGTCGCCATAGCTTTAGTTCTTCTCCGTAGTAATAACTGCGAAGGATGAAGCGCTGGCACGGGAATGAAGCAGTCTCTGCTCAGTCGGGCTAATCCAGCCATTATGAAAGATTGCTCCGTGCCTCGCTTGACGGCCCTTTTAGGCGTGAATTTGAGATAGAACGGCTTGTTTACTTCTTCACGTACTTGAAATCCTTACCCAGAAATCTCGCTGCTTCGCCCAGCTGCTCTTCGATGCGAAGCAATTGGTTGTATTTTGCGATCCTGTCGGTACGGGATGCGGAACCGGTTTTGATTTGTCCGCAATTCAATGCTACAGCCAGATCCGCAATGGTCGTGTCTTCTGTTTCTCCGGAACGGTGACTCATTACGGAGGTATAGGAGTTGCTCTGCGCCAGCTGAACGGCATCAATGGTCTCTGATAAGGTTCCGATCTGGTTCACTTTCACCAGGATGGAGTTTGCAATGTTTTGGTCGATTCCTTTTTGCAGGCGCTTTACATTGGTCACAAACAGGTCGTCTCCCACCAATTGTGTGGTGCCTCCGATTTTGTCGCTCAGCAGTTTCCAGCCTTTCCAGTCGTCTTCTGCAAGTCCGTCCTCAATGGAAAGAATAGGGTATTTTTTTGTCCAGTCGGCCCAATAATTGACCATTTCCGCTGGTGTCAGTTTCTCCCCGCTGGATTTTTTGAAGTGGTATACTTTTTCTTTTTCAATGTAGAACTCAGAAGCGGCGGCATCCATAGAAATGTAGATGTCCTTGCCGGGCTTGTAGCCGCCTTTCTCTATGGCTTTCAGCACGCATTCAATGGCTTCTTCGTTGGATTTCAGGTTAGGAGCAAATCCTCCTTCATCTCCCACATTGGTTGAATATCCTTTGTCCTTCAATACTTTTTTAAGATGATGGAAAACCTCTGTTCCCATGCGGATGGCATCGGAAAAGCTGTTGGCCCCCACCGGCATAATCATGAATTCCTGGAAATCAATGCTGTTGTCGGCATGTGAACCGCCATTGATGATGTTCATCATCGGGATGGGCAGTAAATTCGCATTCACCCCGCCGATGTACCGGTACAACGGCTGACGGGCTTCTTCCGCTGCTGCTTTTGCACAGGCCAGTGAAACTCCTAAAATGGCGTTGGCACCCAAACTCCCTTTGTTATCGGTGCCGTCGAGCGCAATCATCTTTTTGTCGATCGCATTCTGATCAAAGATGTAAACTCCGTTCAGCTCCTCGCGGATCACTGTATTCACATTGTTCACGGCTTTCAAAACGCCTTTTCCCAGGTAATAGCCTTTGTCGTTATCCCTCAATTCAACGGCCTCGTGGACGCCCGTGGATGCTCCTGAAGGAACTGCCGCTCTTCCCATGATTCCCTGGTCGGTGATCACATCTACTTCTATCGTCGGATTGCCTCGTGAATCCAATATCTGACGAGCTTGTACGCTTGCTATGAAACCCATACTTCTTGTTTGTTTATCTGTTAGATTGATAGAAATGAATGCCGGAAATAACGCTCCAAAAGTAGAAATAAAACCAGACAGGAACCGCGATTTTTATAAACATTTCGTTAATTTTTGTCAAATTAGTTTACGGAAACGGGTCTTTTTTCGCAATTTCTGACCGATAATTGTATCTTTCTATCCACAATGCCATTATTTTTTGAAAGCAAGGTTTTATGAAACACTTTTTACTGCTTTTACTGGTTGTGATCGCCTG
>JBKJQG010000099.1:0-11894 GCA_046594925.1 Bacteroidia bacterium | reverse complement strand
CTGTCTGTTGGGGGAGCTTTCGCCTACCAAAAAGCGGAGATAAATTTGGTTCATCTCGACAACACAGCGGATCACTATTTTGATTCTTGGAAAAGGCTTCATCTGGCGCTTCGCGGTGATTATTTTATTAAATCAAAAGAGAACTTCGATCTCTATTCCGGTATTAACATCGGTTATAATATGTATACCATAACGTCCAGTGTCCCGAATTCACTATACCCGCAGTATTTAGACAATTTGGACGTAAAGCCTTCATCACTTACGTTCCAAGTACATGCAGGCTTCCATTATTATATTAAAAAGGTTGGTTTTAATGCAGAAGTTGGTTTTGGATATGGCGCACCAGCTGTTGGCGCTTTTGGACTAACCGTTAAAATTTAATTTAGCTAGTTAAACTAAATTTTCTATCGCAGTTCGCAAAAAACATTGCTTGTAGAATATATACAACTATAAGTTTAGAGCTTTTTCTTTCCGGCGAGATTTTTCAGAAAAAAAAATACCCTGCCCCGAAAATCGGAGCAGGGCATATTATAAAACATTCAAATTCTATTTCGCAATCGTAAATTTACCGCGGTTGAGAATCGTATTGTCGGGCCCCACAAGGGTATAAGAATAAACGCCGTTTGCAAGAACCGAAGTATTTACTGTAACGGTCTCTCCGCTAACTGTAATGTAATCGATCATTCTGCCAGTAATATCCAGGATTTGGATAGCTGCAACTTTTTGAGCTTCTACGCTGAAGTTGATCTGGTTTTGTGCAGGGTTTGGGAAAACATTCACAACCGTTGCATCTACGTGTTCAGTGATTCCAACTACTGGAATTGCTTTCAGCCATTTTGCCTCACTTACTAAAGAAGCTGAATCAAGTTTGATCGAAACCAAAGGAAATCCAACACCGTTTGCCCACCAGGAGTATCCTGTTGTAGAATCTGCTGATACAACAGGGGTGGCACCCGGAACCGGATTCCATGTACCGCCAGCCAAAACATCGGTTGTGTCGTAACGAACTACCGTCTCTTGTACTCTGAGCACATTGAAAGTTCCCAGTGGAGTGGCCAGAGAACCCCAGGCATCCACCAAAAGTGTTTTCATAACACCTGCTCTTTGTCTCAATGAATCTACCGTGATTCCAACACCCGGATCGATACCAAAATAGAAAGCAGGAGTGTTAACGAAATAATTATTCGTGGTGCTGTTCAGATAATTTCCGGGGAAACTCATCAGCACTTCTGCAGGGGTGTTTTTAGCAGTGATGACACTTGGCCCACCACCAAAGTCGGTATTCACAACAGAGCCAAGAGCATTTAATCCGCTGGCCGTGTTTGATAGATAGATGTTGTTGGTGTCGGTTCCGACAATTCCATTTGCGATCAAATTGGATGTGGAAAAGGTGGAGTTTGGTATCCAGGAATAAGAGATGAAAGTTAAAGTATCGGTAGTAGTTGTGTTCAGAGCCGTCATGTTCCAAGTTTGATTGATCCCAGAAGATCCCGGAGTAACAGTAGGCAAAGCATCGTCTGCTTGATAGATCTGCTTAGTGGGAGTCGCAACATCCGATGATGCGATGTTGATCTGAGCATTTGTGCTCCAGGCACCTAAAACCAAAGCAGAAAGAAGAAGTAAAGATTTTTTCATGTTTATTTTTTTAAAGGTTTGAATCGTTAGTATTATAGACAAATATACAAAATTTGAATACAAATTTAAGTTTCTGATGGTTGAACCGAAATAAGACGAGAAAAAAAGAAGAAAGTTTAAACAAATGACTGCATTTCATGCAATTTGGAATAACTTCCGTTCCTGGAAAGGAGTTCCGAGTGTGTTCCGCGCTCAATGATCTGTCCTTTTTGCATCACAATGATCTCATCGGCATGCTGAATGGTTGACAAACGGTGGGCAATGACCACCGAGGTGCGGTTTTTCATTAAATTCGACAAAGCATCCTGAACCAGGCGTTCGCTTTCGGTATCCAAGGCCGAAGTGGCTTCATCCAGAATGAGGATCGGAGGGTTCTTGAGTACGGCACGGGCAATGCTCATCCGCTGGCGTTGTCCGCCCGACATTTTGCTTCCCCTGTCTCCAATATTGGTCTGGTACCCTTCCGGCATCTTACTGATGAATTCGTGAGCATTGGCGATCTTTGCAGCCTCTATTACCTGATCCTCGGTAACGTTCTTGATCCCAAAAGCGATGTTATTGAAAACGGTATCATTAAAAAGGATCGATTCCTGGGTAACAATCCCCATCAGGGCGCGCAGGTCCGCGATCTTCGCATTCTTCACCGGAATTCCATCTATCAGGATCTCCCCCTCTGTAGTATCGTAGAACCTTGCTAACATATCCGCCAAAGTCGTCTTTCCCGACCCGGATTGTCCCACCAATGCAATCGTCTTTCCTTTTTCAATTTTCAGGTTGATGTTATTGAGTACCCATCCAACTTCCCCTTCGCGGTATGCAAAAGATACGTTCTTGTATTCGATCTCCTTTTCAAATTTCGCAAGTGGTTTTGCAGAAGGGGTGTCTTTGATAGTCACTTCCGCATTCAGCACTTTATCGATCCTTTCGGAAGAAGCAAGTCCTTTCTGAACACTGGTATAAGCCGTTGTAAATGCCTTGGCCGGTGCGAGAAGCTGCGCAAACAAGGCGAGATAAGTAATGAAGACTTCGCCGTCCATGGTAAAATCACTAATGACCATTTTACCCCCGACATAAAGGATGATCACCAATACCGACACCCCCATAAATTCACTCAAAGGAGAAGCCATATCTCCTTTGCGGTACATCCGGATGCTGATGTCGGTGTATTGCTGATTCTCGTCGCGAAATTTTTCGTTCACGTGCTTTTCAGCATTGAACCCTTTTATGATTCGCAGGCCTCCCAGTGTTTCTTCCATGATGGAAAGCAGGATGCCCATCTTTGCTTTTCCCTTTGCGGAGGAGCGTCTCAGACTTCTTCCTATGAGTCCGATTGTCACACCAGAAACCGGCAACAGTATAAAAGCTATAAGCGTGAGCATGGGATTCATGAAGACCATCATCACCAAAAAGAAAACAATGTTGAGGGGCTCTCGGAAGATCATTTCCAGCGATTGCATGATGCTCCACTCTATTTCCTGCACGTCCACCGTCATGCGGCTCATGATGTCGCCTTTGCGTTCTTCGGAATAATACGACAAGGGAAGGTCCAGCGATTTTTGGAAGATCTTGTTGCGCATGTCTCTCACTACGCCATTTCTTATCGGCGCGAGGAAATACATGGCGAGGTAGCGGAAAAGATTTTTCAGGAAGACCATGATCACGGTAAACAGACAGATCCAAATCAGCACACTCACTTTCCCTTGTTCCACGGCACCCTTTGCCAGTGTGTGATTGAGCAAATCAAGAAGTCCGCTCGTACTCATGCTAAAGACAGGTTCTTTGTCGGCGATCACCTGCAATGCATCCGGATCATTCGAAAAAAGGATCTTCAGGAAGGGCAGCAACATTAAAATAGAAAAGAGGGAAAAGATGACGGAAAGAATGTTAAACGTGATGTTCAGGAAAGCATATCGCCAATAACCTTTGACATAACGAAGAACACCGAAAAACTTTTTCATTCGCCAAATATAGTGTTTTGTAGGTTTAATTTTGCTAAATTTACAGTCATAAATTAAGTTAAAACAATGGATTCCACACGTCAGTTAAAAGTATCACGTTTAATACAAAAGGAGCTTGGAGAGATCTTCCAGAGGGAGACAAGGATGCTTTTCGGAAATGCACTCATCACCGTTACTCAGGTGCGTGTAAGTCCCGATCTGGGGATCGCAAAAGTATATGTGAGCTTATTCAACGTTCCGGATAATAAAGCACTTTTGAAACTCATTCAGGAAAACACCAAAGAGATCCGGACGAAACTTTCCGATCGCATCAAAAAACAAGTACGCATCATTCCGAATTTGGTTTTCTTTCACGACGATTCTTTGGATTATGCGATGCGAATTGATGAGCTTTTGAAAAAATAAACAATAAAAATTGTGCAATAGGCAGTAGGCAATTGCACAATTTTTTTTTGCCTACTGCCAACTGATCTAATTGCCTACTGATTTGAATTTACCTTTCTTCATAGCAAAGCGATACCTCATTTCCAAAAAATCGCACAATGCCATCAACATCATATCCGGCATTTCGGTAGCAGGTATCGGCATTGGCACCATGGCCCTGGTGATTGTACTTTCAGCTTTTAATGGCCTGTCCGATCTCGTGCAATCACTTTACAATTCTTTTGATTCCGACATGGAGATCACGGCAAAACAAGGAAAAACTTTTGATCCGAACACTTCCGCATTTCAAGCCATCCTGAAGTCCGACAAACTTGCTTATTACACCGAAGTGATGGAAGGCAATGCTTTGCTGAAGTATGACGATAAACAATGCGTGGCCACGATCAAAGGAGTAAGTCCTGACTTTCAAAAGATGAGCAGCTTCGATACGTTAGTGCGCGAAGGAGAATTCAACATCACTAAGAACAACATTGTGATCGGCAGAGCGATCAGTTATAAATTGCAGACCCGCACGAACGATCTTTCGGCTCTCATCTCAATATATGCTCCCAAGCGCGGAACGATCAGCTCCTTAAATCCCGAAGACGGCATTACCGAACTGAAAGCTTATGCGGCAGGGATCTTTTCCATAAACGATGAACTGGATCAATACATCCTGATGGACATTGCCAATGCACGAGAATTATTGGATTACACAACCGAAGTAACAGCCATTGAACTCGGAATAAAAAAAGGAGAAGATGCCGAAGCTTTCCGCAGCGAACTTGCGGTAGCCCTCGGAGATACTTTCGAAATAAAAAGCCGGGAGCAGCAAAATGCATTGCTCTATAAAACCATGCAGTCCGAAAAATTATGGACCTTCATCATTCTCATCTTCATTCTCATCATCGCGACTTTTAACGTAATAGGTTCTTTGACCATGCTGGTAATAGAAAAGAAAAAAGACATCACGATTCTGTACAACATGGGAGCCGACATAACACTTGTCCGCCGGATCTTTCTCATGGAAGGCATTCTCATTACTTGCATCGGAGCATTTATCGGATTGGCGCTGGGCCTGCTCTTGTGCTGGCTGCAGATGGAGTTCGGGCTCATCACCATGTCAGAAGGATTTGTAGTAAATGCCTATCCGGTGAAAGTGAACAGCTTCGACATTGTCGCTATCACCCTAACGGTGCTTAGTATTGGATTCATTGCAGCCTGGTACCCGGTGAGGTTCCTTACTAAAAAACACCTGGCCTTTTAATCTCTTTCCCGATGTTAAAGTTTCCGCTCAGATTCTTAGTTGGATTTCTTTTTATTTGTCTTTTCGTTTTTTCGTTCCGGCCGGATGTTGTTAAAACAAGAGTAGCACTCCTTCCTTTTTCAGGGGTAGATGAGTCCTATGCAAAACTGTTAAAAACAGAGATCGAAATTTTTTATGAGTGCGAAGTCACCATCATTCCTACAAAACCATTGCCTGCTTTTGCTTATTACAAACCACGTAACCGATATAAGGCAGACAGTTTGCTTAACTACTTGAAGGCAAACCTTCCAAAAGGACATTCCTACATCTTAGGAATAACAGGAAAAGACATTTCCACAATAAAAGAGCAATATCCCGACTGGGGAGTATTCGGTTTGGGATTTGTGGGCGGGCCAAGCTGTGTTGTTTCAGATTTCAGATTAAAAAAATCAGCTAAGGATAAAAAACATTTGCAGGAACGTTTAGTAAAAGTTGTTCTGCACGAGTTGGGCCATACTTTCGGACTTCAGCATTGTACGGCGAGTAATAAATGCCTGATGAGAGATGCGGAAGGTTCAATTACAAGTGTGGATACAGAAGAAAAATTTCTGTGTGAAAGTTGCAGAAAGAAATTATCTCTATGAGCGTTTCAATAAATTTTGAAGATTTTTTTAATCTTATTCTTCATTTATACGCTAAGCTATTTCCATCGCAGCATACTGCTTCTCTACTTTATCCAGAATGGTGATGATCTCATCATAAGAATACGTAGTCACCAATTTCAGCCGGAACTCCTTGAAGTTGGCCAAACCTTTGAAGTAATTGGTATAGTGTCTGCGCATTTCCACAATGCCGGCATGATTGGTTTTCCAGCGCATGGAAAAATCCAAATGTTCCTTGCAGACTCTTACTCGATCGGAAATGGTTGGCGGAGCGAGGTGTTCCCCCGTCTTAAAAAAATGTTTGATCTCGTTAAAGATCCAAGGGTATCCAATACTTGCACGGCCGATCATGATGCCATCCACGCCGTAACGGTCCCGCATCAGTTTTGCTTTCTCCGGTGAATCAACATCCCCGTTTCCGAAAATGGGAATCCTGATCCGGGAATTATTTTTGATGTCCCCGATCAAACTCCAGTCTGCTTCTCCTTTGTATAATTGAGCACGTGTTCTTCCATGAATGGTCAAAGCCTCTATGCCGATATCTTGTAATCGTTCGGCCACTTCCACAACATTCTTAGTATTGTCGTCCCAACCCAAACGCGTTTTTACAGTAACAGGGCGTGTAGCAATTTTCACGATGGCGGAAGTCATTTCCACCATCTTCGGAATGTCCTGTAGCAAAGCAGCACCAGCACCGCGGCAAGCAACTTGGCGGACCGGGCAACCATAATTGATGTCGATCAGATCCGGTTTTGCGTTATCAGCGATTATGCCTGCTTCCCGCATCGAATCGATGTCGGAACCAAACAGCTGAATGCCGATGGGACGTTCATACTCAAAGATGTCCAGCTTTTGAACACTTTTTGCCGCATCACGAATCAGGCCTTCAGAAGAAATGAATTCGGTATACATCAAGTCGGCTCCGTTTTTTTTACATACGGCACGGAAAGGCGGATCACTCACATCCTCCATGGGAGCAAGCAACAATGGAAATTCGCCTAATTCTATGTTTCCGATTTTTGTCATTATTCAAACAAGTAATTGAGAAATTAGAGTAAGACCCGAATTAAATAAGGTCCCCATTAAAAAATTTCTATTTTTACATTGCAAAAGTACCAAAATAAGCCCAGCAATGCAAGAACCAGAGCAAGAACGACATTCGTGGATCAAATTAACAGTAATCCTTTTATGGCTTTTTTTATATGGTGCCGCTACCGTCGCCAGCAGTTCCTCTGAAACAGCTTTCAACGTAGACAACCCGGCCACCGTGGCTTTCCTTTACATCGGTCAATTGATCGGCGTCATCATTCTGTTCATTTTACCTACCCTTTTGGTTACTGCTTTCTGGACAAAAAAGAAAATTGCTTATTCGGGAATCCTTAACAAACCACAATTTTCTTCCTTGCTTTTAGGCAGTCTGGGGATTATCCTCGCTTTGCCTTTGATCAATTGGATCGCTCAGATCAATGGGGAGATGCATTTGCCGGAAGCTTTTCAGGGAATTGAAGAATGGATGAAACAAAGTGAATCAAAAGCCATGGAGCTGACCGAACTTTTCACCAAGGGAACATCCATCGGCGGCTTGATGTTGAATTTGTTTGTTGTTGCTTTTATGGCAGCACTGAGCGAAGAACTCTTCTTCCGCGGCCTGGTGCAAAAGGTCATGATCGAATGTTTTAAAAACAAACACGTTGCGGTTTGGGCAAGTGCCATCCTCTTTAGCGCTTTCCACATGCAGTTCTTCGGATTTTTTCCAAGAATGTTAATGGGTGCATATCTCGGATACTTGTTCTTATGGAGTGGCTCGCTGTGGCCGGGGATCTTCGCACATTTTTTCAACAACGGAATGGCCGTTTTCCTCATCTGGCTGGCCAACAAAGGCATCATCTCTTCCGATGTCGACAAGATAGGTTCGATGGAAAATCAGCTGCTCTTTGTGGTTCTTAGTTTCCTGTTAGTGACCGGATGCCTGTTTCTTTATCACAAAGTCAGCAAGCCGAAGACTTCTCCGGAAGTGAGCAATTCCTGATTCAGAACCCTCGCGAAATGTCAACAATCTTTCCGATTATTATGATGGTAAACGACGCCAGAAAAAGGCAGTGGAACATAAACAGCCATAGATAGGAATAAGTCAACCACCTTCTCAGATAAGACAGTTTCCTTATCGGAATCAATGCCGGGAACAAGCCCAGCAAAAAAGAAATAATGGGAAAAGAGATCACCATGGCCATGATCGTTTCAGGGAGACTTTGACTTTTCACTAATAAGTCATCCAGTACAGTGTTGAGCAGGGTTAAGAAGACAATGAAAAGAATCGCTTGCTTTTTTTGTCGTTTTAAACGGAGGAATATTCTTCTCATGCTTTTATGAAACTACAAAATTGGCGGCCAAAAAGATTTGCGTTTCGATGGCACATATAAAAGAGTGAATAAAATCATTCGAAATTTACTACACCGCCGACCGAAGCCAAATTTACATCAATTATTAACACTTGAAATAAAGATGTAAACCAAAGCGCCTGCGAAATAACCTAATAACGCGAGCCAGGATATTTTCTTTAAATACCAGAAAAAACCGATGTTTTCCATCCCCATTGCTGCAACTCCCGCTGCCGACCCAATTATTAAAGCGCTTCCACCTGTTCCGGTGCAATAAGCAATAAACTCCCAAAAAGTGTGATCGGTAGGAAAATGGTTCAAATCATACATTCCGATACAAGCTGCCACTAATGGAACATTATCGACAATAGCAGAACAAAGGCCAATAACCATTGCTGTTATGCTTTGATTCGGCATAGTGCTGTCTAAGAATGCAGCAAACTGAGTAAGATGGCCAGCCGATTGCAAAGCTGAAATTGCAATCAATATTCCTAGAAAAAAAAGAATGCTTGGAACATCAATTTTGCGAAGAGCATAAACCACCGATAGCGCATCCTTATCAGCGGTGTCTTTATCTTTGTGTATCAATTCTGATATTATCCACAAGATGCCTAAACCTAAAAGCATTCCCATAAAAGGAGGAAGATGTGTAACACTTTTAAACAGGGGAATCAATACCAAAATCCCCAGTCCACAGAAAAATATTAGATTCCGATGAAACGGATTGATGGCAGCAAGATCATTGCTTGCGTCCTTCGACCGCTCTATTTTTCCTTTCATTCGGAATGAAATTACTATTAGCGGCACTAACAAGCAAACGACGCTCGGAAGAAATAATTTTAAAATAATATTCTTGCTCGTTATCTGACCTCCAATCCATAACATTGTTGTTGTAACATCTCCAATGGGTGACCAAGCACCGCCAGCATTAGCAGCAACTATTACCATCCCTAAAAAGAACCAGCGATCATTTTTATCTTTTATCAATGTTCTCAGCAGTGATACCATTAAAATTGTAGTAGTTAGATTGTCGAGAACGGCAGATAGGAAGAAGGTCAAAAATGAAACTATCCAAAGGAGTTTACGCTTATCAGTTGTCTTGATCGCGTTGGAAATAATATGAAATCCATCGTGCGCATCTATTAATTCGACCACCGTCATTGCTCCCATAAGGAAGAACAATATTCCGGATATTTCGCCCATGTGTCCCATTAACTGTTCCGGAACAGCATGTGCATCGCTGGCATAAAACAAATAGAGTGTCCAGCACAAAACACCTGTTAGCAATGCAACAGCAGCCTTATTAATCCCGATAGTATGTTCTAAGGTGATAAGAAGGTATCCTAAAATGAATATTATTATAATTAAAGCCATTTCTTGTGTCCGTAATACTGGTAAAAATACTCAAAAAAAATGGTTGCACTGCTGAACAAGCATTAACAGGATTCATTATAATTTAAGAAGCGGAGAGGGCCGAACTATCGTATTTTTTAAGGCAAAAATAATTAACGGCAATATTGGTAAAAAAAGGAGCCTTCACTTAGCGATGTTCGGCTACTAAAATTAAGATGTAAACGAAAAATGGATAATTACACAAAATCTCCATTTTACCTTTGTTGTAGTTAAACAAAACAAAAAATCAATTACAATGAAAAAAATCACCCTTACTTCGTCCATTCTCCTTATTACATTCTGCCTTTGTCATGCTCAATCCCCGGGATCATTAGATAACACCTTTGGTATAGGTGGTGAAGTACAGACAGGATTCGGCGGCATGTATGAGACGGCTGAATCCGTGGTCATTCAGAGCGATGGAAAAATTGTGGTGGTAGGAAGCAGCGGCAAGAATTTTCCGGCGAGAGTCGGCGTTATTGCCCTGGCCCGCTACAACAGCAGTGATGGAAGTCTGGACAATACCTTCGGATCAGGCGGAATAGTAAATATGCAGTTCGTCGATGAAAATTTTTATTATGGTCGTGCAGCGGCCCTGCAAAGTGATGGCAAAATAGTGGTTGTAGGCCACAGGTGTGACACCCTTACTAATACAATTTGCTCTTTTGTCATAGCCCGCTACAACAGCAATGGCAGTTTGGAAAATGTTTGGGGTAATTTAGCGGGGATGATCGGTAAGTCAGTCGCGTTGCAAACTGACGGAAAAATTGTAGCCGCCGGAACTTCAGGATCGGGGACCACCCTGATCCGCTATAACAGCATCGGCAGTTATGACACAGGGTTTGGATCTGGTGGAATTGTAACAACAGCGGGTGGAACAGGCAACTCGGTAGCTATTCAGAGTGATGGCAAAATTGTGGTTGCCGGCGGCAATGGTGATTTTGTGACAGTTCGTTACAACAGTGATGGAAGCTTAGACAATACTTTTGGCTCCGGAGGGATTGTAACTACTGATTTTGGAAGCTCTTCTGAGTATTGCAGCTCGATTGTTATTCAGAGTGACGGCAAAATCGTAGTGGTCGGAAGTTCAGATTTGGGCGGTGGCAGCAGTGTTGTCGCTTTAGCCCGGTATGAATCCAATGGGAATTTGGATAACACTTTTGGCACCGGCGGAAAAGTAACTACCGCTGCGGGGACTGAGGGCATTTGGGGTAATTCAGTCGCCCTCCAAAATGACGGTAAAATTGTTGTTGGGGGAACTAAAAGTGATAATACAACCCCCGGACTTCCTCAGTCCGATTTTGCTTTGGTCATGTATAACAGCAATGGCAGTTTGGATAATACCTTCGGAACCGGCGGAATTGCAACTTCACATTTTTATGTTGGCGATAACAGTCTTTCCCTTGCCCTTCAAAATGACGGAAAAATTGTGATGGCGGGATATACCGGGTACACAGATGGTCCATATTGGGAAGTTGCGCGATATAACAATGCCTTTTCATTGGGAACTGAAGGATCCGCTGATAGCAATGAATTGGAGTTTGAAATCTATCCCAATCCATCCTCAAGAATTTACACTCTCAATTTAAAAAGCAAAACGGATGCAACCAAAATTTGCGTTACTGATATTTTAGGAAATTGCTTGTTGAGTAAAGTTTCTGAAAATGACACAAATCCAACAATTGATTTATTGGGACAGCCGAAAGGAATTTATTTTGTGGAAATCGTATCCAGTAGTGAGAGAGTTATGAAAAAAATTGTTTTAGAATAGGTTGCAGTGAAAGCAGAACCTCATTTTATCCAATGCAGAGGGAGGTCGATTAAACCTGTGATCTCCGGTCTCCCATTGTCAGAATGAAATGAAAGGATATTTAAAGTCTTAATCAATTAGAACAAAATGAGAGATTTGCTTTGCTGATCTCTAGTCTCCCATTGTCAGAATGAAATGAAAGGAGGTTTAATTGTTAATCAATTAGAACAAAATGAGAGATTCGCTTTGCTGATCTCTAGTCTCCCATTGTCAGAATGAAATGAAAGGCTACGCCTTTTTTATTTTTCTCCAGAAAAAAGAACTCAAAAGCAAGCTTTTGGATCTTTTTTCTGGAGAAAAATAAAACCCTGCGAAAGCAGGGTTTCATGTCATTTATCTGCGGGCTCAAATTTACCCTGTTCGAACCAAACTTGCTACGAGAATTCTGAA
>JBKJQG010000089.1:0-15778 GCA_046594925.1 Bacteroidia bacterium | reverse complement strand
CGACTGAGATTAGAGAACGTCAGGAAAAAATAATGCCCCTGGCCCACTTTTTAAGGGGGAATTGCCTCGACCGCCATTAAAAGTTATCTGCGAAAATTCGCGAAATCTGCGAGAGCCTTTTTCATGAACTTAACTGACCTCACCCCATACTACAACAAACCAGATATCATAAAAGATACTGCAGCTCAAATCATAAAAGATTTTGAGATGTTTGGCTTGGAAGTGAAGTTTTCCGGAAATGCATACAATGCTTACGAAGAACTATTCGACCAGATCGAACCTCACATCAAAAAGATGGTGGACTCTAATCGCCAGAAATTTTTAGGTATCTTATACCATATCGACCTAAGCGATGAGCAGGTAAAAAAGGCCGTGGAGTCAAATTCTACCGAACCTTTCTCAGAAATCATGACCGATTTGATCATCAAAAGAGAACTCCAAAAAGTCGTGATCCGCAATCATTACAAGTCCCGCCAGTAAAGGCTTTCTTCTAAATCGAAAGAATATTTGGAATTGTAGTCAATTTTTTCCACTTTTAGGCTCGATATTGCCGAATTAGCAGCTAATTCTTTCATTTTATAATCTATAACAGACCAACGATTTGAAACCAACAGACATTAATAATCCGGAGTACTTCCACAAAGTGGTTGACTGTCAGCACGCCTGTCCCGCACACACACCTGTTCCTGAGTACATTCGACTCATTGCAGAAGAAAAATATACGGAAGCATACATGATCAACTGGGATTCCAATGTGTTCCCAGGGGTATTGGGGCGTACCTGCGACAGACCGTGTGAGCCAGCTTGTCGAAGAGGACGTGTGGAAGAAGAGCCCGTTGCGATTTGTCGCTTGAAGCGCGTTGCAGCTGATAACAAAGGCGATGTCAAAAAATACATGCCTCAGGGTCCGTTCAAACCGAACGGTAAAAAAATTGCATTGATAGGTGCTGGTCCTGCGGCCTTAACGGTTGCCCGCGATTTGGCTCCCTTGGGATATGAGATCCATTTATACGATGAACAAAAATTAGGTGGCGGCTTCATGCGCAGCCAGATCCCATCTTTCCGTTTGCCTGAAACTGTTTTGAATGAAGAGGTGAATTACATTCTCGACTTAGGCATCCATACGCATTTCAATCAGTATGTGAAAAGTTTGAAAGATACGTTGAGCAAAGATTACGATGCAGTATTTGTAGGATCGGGCGCGCCCAAAGGTCGTGACCTGGATATTCCGGGCAGGCAAGAGGCTTCGGCCAACATTCACATTGGAATCAATTGGTTGGCGAACGTGGCTTTTGAACACACTGTCAAGATCGGTAAAAAGGTAATTGTACTCGGAGGAGGAAATACAGCGATGGATTGCTGCCGTACTTCCCGCAGATTAGGCGGAGAAGAAGTGAAAGTTGTGGTGCGCAGTCCGTTCGCGGAAATGAAAGCATCGCCTTGGGAAAAGGAAGATGCGATGCACGAAGATATTCCGATCATCGATAACCATGTTCCTAAAACATTTGTTCTGGAAAACGGCAAACTGAAAGGAATGATGTTCGAAAAAGTAGAAGCGGTTTATGAGAACGGAAAAAGAAAATTGATTCCGGTTGGCGGACCGGATATATTCATTGAGGCAGACGATGTATTGATCGCTGTGGGGCAAGAGAATAGTTTTCCTTGGATTGAACGTGATTTAGGAATTGAGTTCGATCAGTGGGACATGCCGAAAGTAGACGAGGTAACCTTCGTTTCCACCAATCCGAAAGTATTCTTCGGAGGAGATGCGGCATGGGGTCCTAAGAACGTTATTACAGCAGTGGCACATGGTCATCAGGCAGCCATTTCCATGGATCTGTTTTGCAGAGGAGAAAGTTTAAATGTGCGTCCTTCACCTTATGTGAATCTGGTTTCTCAAAAAATGGGAATTCATGAATGGGCATACGATAGTGCCGTTGTAACGGACAAACGTTATGTTGTTCCACAGGCAGAAAAGAAAGCAACACTGTCCGACAGAAAGAAGGAAGTGGAGTTGGGATTCGATGGTTTAACTGGATTCAAGGAAGCCGAACGTTGTCTGAACTGTGACATACAAACAGTGTTTGCGACCGACAAATGCATCGAGTGCGACGCTTGCATGGATATTTGTCCGACCGCCTGCATCTCTTTCACTGAAAATGCTGACGAATCCGATCTGCGAAACATGCTGCTGGTTCCTGCAACAAACAAGACCCAGGATCTTTATGTGTCCTCTGAATTAAAAACAAAACGAGTGATGGTAAAAGATGAGAATGTTTGTCTGCACTGCGGATTATGCGCAGAGCGTTGTCCTACGTCGGCTTGGGACATGCAGAAATTCTTTTACAATGTCACGAAAGCGCACACAGGTTGTGCGTCACACAAATAGAGCGAAAGTAGTTTGTTGACGAATAATTAAAAAACATACCGACTCCGGAGGAGTCGAATCTTTATGGACAAATTTTTAATAGAACAATCGGCAGAAAATATGGCAAGTAGAAAAGATAAAGTAAATGATTTTGTGATCCGTTTCGCGAATGTGAATGGTACAGGTTCTGCCAGTGCCAATTTCCTTTTTACGAAAGCAATCTTCAGAATGGGAATTCCGGTAACTCCGAAAAACATTTTCCCTTCTAACATTCAAGGCTTACCAACTTGGTATGAGGTGCGTGTGAATGAAAAAGGGTATTTGGGAAGAAGAGAAGGAATCGACATGATGGTTGCCGTGAATCCGCAGAGTATGCTGAAAGATGTTAAAGATGTGAGACCGGGCGGTTATTTCATGTACGATAGCTCCAAAAAATTGCATGGCGAGTACATTCGGGAGGACATTACCTATCTTGGAATTCCCTTGATGCAAATGTGTAACGAAGCCTACACCGATGCCCGTCAGCGTCAATTATTCAAAAACATTATTTATGTCGGTGCACTTGCTGCCTTGTTCAATATTGAGTTCAATGTGTTGGAAGATCTGTTGGCGGAACAATTCAAAGGGAAAGAGAAATTAATTCCGGCAAACGTGAAAGCATTGAAACTCGGTGTGGATTATGTGCATGCTAATTTTAAATATCCTTTAGAATTCAGAGTGGAGAGAAGAGATCTGTTGAAAGACAAGATCATGATGGAAGGGAATGCGGCTTGCGGATTGGGGGCTGTGTATGCCGGTGCAACCGTAGCAGCGTGGTATCCGATTACTCCATCTACTTCCGTTGTAGAAGCGTTCATGGATTATGCGGATGAATTCCGTACAGATAAAATAACAGGTAAAAGAAATGTGGCCATCGTTCAGGCAGAAGATGAATTGGCTGCGATCGGAATGGTGATCGGTGCGAACTGGAATGGCGCGCGTTCTTTCACTGCGACCAGTGGTCCGGGTGTCTCTTTGATGAATGAATTTTTAGGTCTTGCCTATTTTGCTGAGATCCCTACCGTATTGGTGGATGTTCAGAGAACAGGTCCTTCAACCGGTATGCCAACGCGTACACAGCAGTCCGACATCATGGAAGCAGCCTATGCTTCTCACGGAGATACCAAACACGTTTTACTTTTTCCATCCACTCCGAAAGAGTGTTTTGATTCGATGCTAGATGCTTTTGATCTTTCAGAAGGACTGCAAACACCGGTCATTGTAATGACAGATCTTGATCTGGGCATGAACGATCACGTTTCTCCTCCTTTGACATTTGACGACAAGCGCGAATACAAACGCGGGAAAGTACTGGATGCCGCTGCTTTGGAAAAGATCGAGAAATTCGGTCGTTACCTGGATGTAGATAAAGATGGAATTACTTATCGTACTTTACCGGGAACACATCCTTCAAAAGGTTCTTTCTTCACCAGGGGGACTTCACGTGATGAGTATGCGACATATACCGAAGATAGCGCCGCCTATCAGCGTAATATGGACCGCTTGACCCGTAAGTGGGACACAGCCAAAACGATGGTGCCCGCTCCGCAGTTGTATCAGAAACAAAACACCTCTAAAAATGGGATTTTGTTTTTTGGTACCTCGCAATATGCAGCTGAAGAGGCAATGGACATTTTGAAGTCGGAAAAAATTGTTGTCGATGCCCTTCGTTTAAAATCTTTTCCGTTTACAAAAGAAGTTGTTGATTTCATCAAGACACATGATAAAGTATTTGTGATCGAACAAAATCGCGATGCGCAAATGCGCAGTTTGTTAATGATCGAAATGGATGCAGATCCTAAAAAGCTGATTCCCGTTCTGAATTATGACGGAATGCCGATCACTGCTGATAATATTTTGAACCAGATTAAGGTAAATTTATCTTCAAAAGCAAGTGCTACGAAGGTTGTAGTGGCTGCAAAAACAGCCGTTTCGAAAAAAGCGGTTAAAAAAAGAACCAGCAAGAAAGCGGCTCCGAAAAAAATCGCACCTAAGAAGAAAGTAGCAGCGAGAACGAAAGCCGCGTCTAGAAAGAAAGCAGTAGTTAAGAAAAAACCGGTTGCAAAAAAGAAGCCAGCTGTGAAGAAAAAAACGATCGTGAAGAAAAAAACGGTTGTGAAGAAAAAGGCAGTTAAGAGCAAAAAAACCGTTGCCAAGAAAACTGCTCCGAAAAAGAGTGGTAAAAAGACAGTAAAAAAAAGAAGATAATTTTTCAGAATCAGATAAAATAATATTTAAAGATCATGACCTATATTCGTCCAAAGTTCCGCCATCCTGAGTTACCAAAAAATAAATTGGGATATACCGTTGATTATTATGAAGGTGCACTGTCTACGCTTTGCGCAGGCTGCGGACACGATTCCATTTCTGCCGGGATCATTCAGGCAGCGTTTGAGATGAACATCGAACCGCATAAGCTTGCAAAACTTTCAGGGATTGGTTGTTCTTCAAAAACACCGGCTTATTTCCTCAGCAATTCGCACGGATTTAATTCCGTTCACGGAAGGATGCCTTCGGTTGCTACGGGAGCGAATTTAGCCAACCGCGACTTGACTTATTTTGGTGTTTCCGGAGATGGCGATACGGCGAGTATCGGGATGGGACAATTTGTACATGCGATCCGCAGAGGTTTAAATATGACCTATATCGTTATGAACAACGGTTGTTATGGATTGACAAAAGGACAGGATTCAGCAACTGCAGATCAGGGTTCTAAAAATAAAAGTGGAAATGTAAACTTGTTTGAGTCGATCGATCTGGCGAGTTTGGCAATAGAGCTGGGGGCGACATTTGTGGCTCAAAGTTTTTCAGGCGATAAATCACAGTTGATTCCTCTGATAAAATCTGCGATGAAGCATCCGGGTTTTGCTTTCATCAACGTGATCTCGCCTTGTGTGACCTTTAACAACAACATGGGGTCTACGAAATCCTATGATTACGTTCGTGAACACGTAGAAGCAACAGCAACCGTCGATTTTGTCCCCGAAATGCAGGAGATCAGCGTGCAATATGATAAGGGAATGCATAAACAAGTTAAAATGCACGATGGTTCTGTCATCCAATTGCATAAATTAGCGGAAGACTGGGACCCATTGAGCCGTCAGTCGGCCATGAATGCCGTGATCAACGCAAAAGCAAAAAATGAGATCCTTACCGGATTGTTATATGTGAATCCCGATGCACACGATTTGCACCACATGATACAGACCTCTGACATTCCTTTGAACACGCTTGGTAAAGACGTTCTTTGCCCCGGTTCAGAAATGCTGGCAGACATCAATGCCGGACTGAGGTAGTTAATTGGCTTCTTAAATCACTGTCATTCAATAGTTTGATTGACGGTTGTCCTTCCGAAATTCCTTCCATTTTCGCTGTAAAATGCTTAAATTTGCGCCCGTAATAACAGAAAGGACGCATAATGGATAAATTTTCATTTTTAGGTAATGGTGATGTTGTGGCAATTGAAGAGTTGTTTCAACAGTATTTGAAAGACAGCACTTCGGTCGAAGCCGGATGGAGCCAGTTTTTTGCCGGATTTGAATTTGCGCGGAAAAATTACGAGGAGAGCGGTGAAATTCCTTTGAATGTAAAAAAAGAATTTGACGTGATCGGCCTGATCAATGCGTACCGCAGCCGCGGACATTTATTTACGCAGACAAATCCAGTTCGCGAACGCAGACAATATCATCCGAATTTAGACATCGAGAATTTTAATCTTGCTCCCGCAGACCTGGATACTGTTTTTCATGCAGGAACTCAGATCGGCATTGGCCCTGCAAAATTGAAAGACATCGTTGCTCACATGGAACAGACCTATTGCTTGTCGATAGGCGCAGAGTATATGTACATCCGTACCCCGGAAGTGGTGGATTGGCTTCAGGAAAAAATGGAAACCAGCAAAAATACTCCTAATTTTCTTGCACACGAAAAGCTGATGATCCTGCACAAGCTGAATCAAGCCGTTTTGTTTGAGAATTTTTTACATACCAAATTTGTCGGACAAAAAAGATTTTCTCTTGAAGGAGCTGAAGCCACTATTCCTGCGCTCGATGCAATTTGTGAATTTGGTTCCGATATGGGCATTAAGGATTTTGTGATTGGGATGGCACACCGCGGACGTTTGAATATCCTTACAAATATCCTGAACAAAAGATACGAGGACATTTTTTCTGAGTTCGAGGGGTTCTTGTCCGAAGAAGCAGATTTTGACGGTGACGTAAAATACCATCAAGGATATTCCAGCGACCGGATCAGTGATCATGGAAATTCATTTCACATCAGTCTGACGCCGAATCCATCTCACCTCGAGGCGGTAAATCCGGTAGTAGAAGGAATTTCCAGAGCAAAGATTGATAATTTTCACAATGGAGACATTAAGAAAGTATGTCCTATCCTGATTCATGGAGATGCTGCTATCGCGGGACAAGGAATTGTTTACGAAGTGTTGCAGATGAGCCAGTTGGATGGATACAAGACCGGAGGAACAGTTCATTTGGTCATCAACAACCAAGTAGGCTTCACTACGAATTATCACGATGCGCGCTCCAGTACCTATTGTACGGACGTTGCAAAAACAGTGCTTTCTCCCGTATTCCACGTGAACGGCGATGATGTGGAAGCATTGGTGTTTACAGTAAAACTCGCAATGGAATTCCGTCAGAAATTTCACCGCGATGTATTCATCGACGTTTTGTGTTACCGTAAGTACGGACACAATGAAGGGGACGAACCACGGTTCACTCAGCCTTTATTATACAAAGCCATCGCTGCGCATCCGAACCCGAGAGAGATCTATGTGAAGCAGTTGATCGAAAGAGGCGACATTGATATGGAATTTGCGAAAGAGTCTGAAACACAATTCAGGGAGCTGTTGCAGGGAGAATTGGACAAAGCAAAGAAATCAGGAAAGACGAAAGCAACTTCGTTTTTGAAGAGTCAGTGGAGCGGTCTGAAAATGGCAGACAACAGCGCCTTTGACAAATCACCAGATACAGCCTTAGATAAAAAAGTTTTTCTGGAGATCGCCAAAAAAATAGTGGAGCTTCCGAAGGACAAGAAATTCTTCAATAAGATTCAGAAGTTATTTGACGACCGTGCAGCCATGATCACCAACGATACTTACGATTGGGCGATGGGCGAATTGATGGCTTATGCAAGTTTGATGAAAGAAGGACACGACGTGAGATTCAGCGGTCAGGACGTGGAGCGCGGAACGTTCTCCCACCGTCATGCGGTCGTTAAATTTGAAGATTCAGAAGAAGAATATACACCTTTGAATAATTTCGGAGCAAAAGGAAAATTGTCAATTTACAATTCCCTATTGTCGGAGTATGGCGTGCTCGGATTTGAATTCGGCTATTCCTTGACAGCGCCAAATGCTTTGACGATCTGGGAAGCACAGTTCGGGGATTTCTTCAACGGTGCGCAGATCGTGATCGACCAGTTCATCACTTCAGCAGAAGCAAAATGGAGAAGAATGAGTGGGCTTGTGATGCTGTTGCCACATGGTTATGAGGGGATGGGCCCGGAACATTCCAGTGCTAGAATGGAACGTTTCTTACAGCAATGTGCCGGAAATAATATGCAGATAGTGAATTGCACAACTCCTGCAAATCAGTTTCACGTTTTGCGCAGACAGCTCATTAGGGATTTCAGAAAACCCTTGATCTGTTTCACTCCTAAAAAATTATTGCGTTACCCTTCTTGTGTTTCTTCCTTGAAAGAATTCGCAAGTGGAGGATTTCAGGAAGTGATCGATGATGCTTCAGCAAATGCGAAGGCCGTCAAAAAAGTAGTTTTCTGTTCCGGTAAGATCTACTACGATCTGATTGAAGGAAAACAAAAAGCGGAAGCCGATGATGTAGCTGTTGTGCGCGTTGAGCAATTGTACCCTTTCCCGGCAAAGCAGATCGGGGCCATCATTGAGAAATACAGAACAGCAACGGATTTTGTCTGGGCACAGGAAGAGCCCGAAAACATGGGTGCCTGGGCACACATGATGCGTTTCTTTTTGAAGTATCCGGAGACAAAGGGTGTGGCTTTAAAATACGTCGGCAGAGCAGAAAGTTCAAGTCCGGCGACAGGTTTCTCCAAATCACACGGAGAGCAGCAGCAAAGAATTATCGATGCGATCGTATCGCGACAACTGATAACTAAAGATTAAAATTATGGCTATAGTAGAAATGAAAGTTCCGAGTCCGGGTGAGTCCATCACAGAAGTAGTGATCGCACGTTGGTTGAAAAAGGACGGAGAATATGTAGAGAAAGACGAAGAAGTGGCAGAAGTGGATTCTGACAAAGCAACTTTGACCATCAATGCGGAAGAGTCGGGAGCCGTGAAGTTGCTAGCCGCAGAGGGAGATACGGTGAAGGTGGGCCAGGTTGTTTTTTCCATTGATACTAGTGTAAAAGGTGAAAGCAAACCAAAAGAAGAAGCTAAAAAGGCGGAAGTGAAAGCCGAAGTGAAGAAGGAAGCCCTTAAAGAAGTTGTGAAGGAAACAGTGAAGGCAGAAAGTTATGCGACTGGAACTCCTTCTCCTGCGGCAAAAAAATTAATGGATGAGAACAAGGTCACTGCAAAGTTGAACGGGTCGGGAAAAGATGGCAGAGTAACAAAAGGTGACGTATTGCATGTTTTAGCAAATGGTTTTGAAAGCTCATCCACGACGGGCTGGGGTGGAAGCAGAGAGAAGGAAAGAACGAAGATGACTCCGCTGCGTAAGAAATTGGCTCAGCGTCTGGTTGCCGTAAAAAATGAAACGGCCATGCTCACTACTTTCAACGAAGTGGACATGAGTGCAATCTATGCTTTGAGAGCGAAATACAAAGACAAGTTCAAAGAAGTTCACGGAACAAATTTGGGCTTCATGAGTTTCTTTACAAAAGCAGTAACCGAAGCATTGAATCTTTACCCTGCAGTAAATGCTATGATCGACGGAGAAGAGATTGTTTATCATAAATATGCAGACATTGGAATTGCTGTTAGCGCTCCGAAAGGCTTGGTGGTTCCTGTTTTGAGAAACGCGGAACAACTGAGTTTGGCAGGAATCGAAACAGAGATCAAAAATCTGGCCTTGAAAGCACGCGACAATAAAATTACCTTGGACGACATGACCGGTGGAACATTCACGATCACCAATGGTGGTGTGTTCGGCTCCATGATGAGTACTCCGATCATCAATCCTCCACAAAGCGCGATCCTTGGAATGCACAATGTGGTAGAGCGCCCGATTGCTTTAAACGGACAAGTGGTGATTCGACCTATGATGTATGTTGCATTGTCGTATGACCATAGGATCATTGATGGTCGAGAGTCGGTAGGTTTCCTTGTTAAAGTAAAGGAGATGCTGGAGAACCCGGTGAAGATGTTGTTTGGTGGTAAAGACCCGAATGAGATCGTGTTGGGATTGTAAGACAAATTCAAAATTGATTTATAGATCCCTTTCAAACCGAAAGGGATTTTTTTTGCTCACGTTAATAGTTTAAGAAGATGAAAATAACAATTGTAGGTTGCGGAAACATGGGATTGATCTATGCACGCGCATTTTTGAAATATAACATTGTTTCAAGAGAAAATTTATTGCTGGCAGAAAAAAATGAAACCAGAAAACAGGAACTACTAAAATTAAACATCGGTCAGGTCTGTGTGGTGAATGATCAGCGCATCGCGGAAAGTGACATCATCATTCTGGCTGTAAAACCTCAAGATTTTGTTGAACTTAGTGTGGATCTGAAACAAGTGCTTAGAGGAAATATCATCATTTCCATCATGGCAGGGATGAAGCTCGAGCGCATCGAACAGGCCTTGGATCAGAAATTCATCATTCGTGCCATGCCGAATTCCCCGGCCGAACTCGGAATGGGGATGACTGCTTTTACCAGCAGCAAAGCCTTGTCGATCGAACAGATCCGAAAGGCCGAGAATTTATTGTCCACCACTGGACGGACAGTATTCTTTGAAAATGAGAATTTGTTGGATGCGGTCACCGCGTTGAGCGGAAGTGGTCCGGCGTATTTTTTCTACATTGTCAAACAGATGGTGGAAGCCGGGAAACAAATGGGCTTTGATCAGCACACTTCGGAAATGTTGGTGAAGCAAACCATGCTGGGATCCTTTCATTTGTTGAATACGGCAGATAAGTCCTTGGATGAATTGATAAAAGCAGTGGCGTCGAAAGGCGGAACCACTGAAGCTGCTTTAACTTTTTTCAATAAGAGTGGAGTTGGTGAGAATCTTCGGAATGGTATTGAGATGGCTCGAGACAGGGCCATCGAACTATCGAAATGAATGTTCTAAGCGGTTGAAACGTTAAAACGTAGGTTACACGAAGAACCTCGTAAGCGATACCGTAGTAGTTTGCGATGCTTACTAGAATCCTCCGTTCAATTCCCTTTTGTACTTTGTTTTTTGCATTAAATGCTATTCTTTTTAATGAAATAGCAGAAAAGGCGGAGCTATTCTGTCGTTTTTTGTTGTATTTTTCCTTCAATATTTCACCGCAAGGCGGGAGATGAATAATGGAGACCAGCAACCATAAAAACGGGGCGACACTGAAAAGCCACACGAGTAAGAAATAAAAACTGATTGTATGAAAATGAAAATTACTCTCATGGCGGCATTAATGCTGTCTGCTTTCGTTCTCAAAACAAAAGCACAAACAATTCCTAACGCAGGTTTTGAAAGCTGGACAAGCTTCGGGACCTACAGTGAGCCAACGGGCTGGACAAGCTTTAATTCTTTGGGTTTTGGCGCTTATACTACAGAACAAGGTGCTCCGGGTTTCGCAGGCGCTTCTTACTTAAAGCTTACGGTTAAAGATGATGGCTTTGGTGGTCTAGTTCCTGCTTTGGCATTGAGTAATCCTACCTACCCTATGAGCAGCCTCGGAGGATTTCCATACACTAGTCGGCCTGCATTTTTGACCGGAAAATGGCAATACAAAAGCACCGGCGTCGACACTTTATTTGCATACGCTGCCGTTAGCAAGTGGAATTCAGCTACCAGCACCAGCGATCCTATTGGTGTTGGATATAGCTTCTTAGTGGGGGCTACTGTGTCGTCATGGACCAGCTTCAGTATCCCGTTGACATATGTAGATTCTTCTAATCCGGATACTGCGGTTATTTATTTTATTGCAGGGGGGGGATCAACTGCAGTTCTGAACGATTACCTCTATGTTGATGAGCTCGCATTCTCCGGAATTGTTCCTTCCGGAATCGATGAGCTGTCGGACGCGATTGAAATGACGCTTGCACCGAATCCGTTTTCAGCCAATACAAAAGTGACGTTTAAAGAAGAACAGGAAAATGTTAACCTAACTGTTGTAAACCTATTAGGTGAGGTGGTAAGATCATTCACCTTTAGTGGCACCGAACTTCTACTGGAGAAAGGTGAACTTCCTGCCGGTGTTTATTTCCTGAATGTTTCAGACAATAACCTATCATCCACAAAAAAGATAATGATCGAATAGCTAATCGATTCTTACGAAGGGATTTTCTGCTCGTCGCGTCTTTCCTCGGTTTTACATAAGAACTCTGTCAGTAAGCCTGACGGAGTTTTTTTATTCAGATGCTCTTTTGGAGCTATAGAGACGTCTCAGAAGGCTTTTCAGCTAAGTGCTCCTGTAGTCTTGCCATCACTTTCAAATCTTCCAGGTCTTTTTTGCGAACTACATAAGTCTTGCTCCAGTTGTCGTGCCAGCCTGTATTTCCCAGGCAAGAAAATACCTCAAAGGGAACTATGCGTGAATAGGACCGTGCGAGGATCTGGTTGAAAGTTGGTTTTTCTCCGTACTCGTCTACAACTACCCTTCCTAAAATCAATTTCGCCAGACTCGCTTGGCTGGATGCTTCCATAATCAGGTAGTAGCCCGGATACAAAACCAAATAGCTGAATAAAGTGATGATGATCTCACCGCTTCCTTCTATCCAATCTCCATTGCCGGTCAATCCCAAAACCACGCCCAGAGCCAATCCGAATAAGCCTTCGGCTATGGAATAGAAAATCCGGTCCAGTAAGTAGTGTCCAAATCTGGGCCAGCCGGTCACAAAATTCACTTCTTTGAAACGGTAAAGATTTTTTTCGACATCAACCAATTCTCCGGCTTTGTTTCTTTCTTTTCTTTTTACTGTATAGTATTCTTTTATCTCAGTAATTTTTACGCGCTTGCCGTCCATGACTAAGGAATTGTAAAATTGATCATCGCGTTTACATTTTGCGTTCCAAGTGCTGCAAGCGTGAAGGTGTTGCTCAGGTTGCTGTCCATCCAATCCCCGGATGAAAACAATCCGTCGCCATTAGCATCGTAGAATGTATATAAGTAGTAGCTTCCTGGATGCATGTAATTAAAAGTGAATACATTGTCTGTCGAAGCCAATAAAACATAACGTGACCGAAATTTCAACTGTGCAGGATTGTATGTCACTCCGCTGAATAAAGACTGTGTAGTGATCATCAGAAAAATTTTCTTTGCGGGATCGGGAATATGTGTTCCGTCAAATGCAATGTTGACTGTTGTTTGTCCCAGGTATGGCTGGGAAGCTTCATTATATGGATCAATAGCGAGATCGGCAGCAGAATAGTAAATGGCTTCCGTGCGGCTGTCGAAGGTTGTCGAAAAATCCTTGACCTGCTGTTTCTGAGGAAAGCCGAAAGTACTGATGGCAGCAGCGGTGGATGTGTTGTCTTGCAATTTTGCTTTCCAGAGCATGTGCGTAACAGGGCTTGGCAGTGAATTGTATTGATTGGTATAAACGTGCATGATCAGACTGTCGTCCTTGAAAAGCACATCGGTATAAACGCGATTTTTGCCTGCTTTGAAATCAGAGAAACGGTAGAAATAATTGTTGGTGGTTTCCGAAACGCTGTCTATCATAGCGTAAGCAATCCGTTTGTTGCCTGCAAATCCTCCTCCGTTGCGGAAGGCCATTTTGTAACTTCCGCCGTGTTTCACGATGAAAAATCCCATCAAAATGTCGTTCACCGAATCGAGTTCGTTTTTTGCTGATACCTGAGCTGCAGAAACCGGACGGAAATCCACTATCCATTCAGGATAGCCTCCTAGGGGCGTCGACGAAGTCACTGGTCCATTCCAAATGCCCGGCAATTTTGAGAGGATGTCGTATCCCATGACTGGCGTGCTGGCATCAATTCCGCCTGAACCGCCGGATGTTGGAGGCAGTTCATCATTGTCTTTTTTGTCTTTGCACGAAGTTGCGATCAGCGAGGTGACCAATGCAAAAGCGAATAAAAAGGAAGATTCCGTTTTCATATTTTATCTGTTTGAATTATTAAATATAGCCAAAAAATCATTTAAATTTGAATATTATTAAAACGTGGAGAAATGTCAAAAATAGGCTCGATAGAAGAATATCACCGGGAGTACAAGCGCAGTGTGGACAGCCCTGAAGGCTTTTGGGCGGAGCAAGCCGGACGGTTTATTTGGCAGAAGAAGTGGGACAAAGTGCTGGATTGGAATTTTACGGATCCCGACATAAAATGGTTTTCCGGTGGGAAAATGAACCTCACCGAAAATTGTCTGGATCGCCACTTGCCTGAGCGTGCGGATCAGATTGCCTATTATTGGGAGCCGAATGAGCCGGGAGAAAAAGCAGTTGAGCTGACCTATAAACAATTACACGAGCAGGTTTGTAAATTCTCCAACGTTCTTAAGAAAAGCGGTGCAAAAAAAGGAGATCGCATTTGCATTTATATGCCAATGGTTCCTGAACTTGCAATTGCAGTGTTGGCTTGTGCAAGAATAGGCGCGGTGCATTCAGTTGTCTTCGGCGGGTTTTCTGCTTCTGCATTGTCGGGCAGAATTCAGGATTGCGATTGCAACATAGTCGTTACAAGTGACGGAGCTTACCGCGGCGCAAAAGCGATTCCCATCAAAGAAGTCGTTGACGAAGCGTTGGAAGTTTGTCCTTCCGTAAAAAAAGTGATAGTGGTGCAGCGGACACTTGCGGAGATAAAATTGCAGGCAGGACGTGATCTTTTGTGGAGCGAAGAAATGAAGGAAGCCTCTCCCGAATGTATCGCTGAACCTATGGATGCAGAGGACATGCTTTTTATTCTTTATACTTCCGGTTCTACTGGCAAACCTAAAGGTGTTGTGCATACTTGCGGAGGATACATGGTTTTTACACACTACAGTTTTGAAAATGTTTTTCAATATAAGCAAGGCGAGATTTATTGGTGTACGGCCGACATCGGTTGGATCACCGGACATTCTTACATAGTTTATGCGCCGCTTTTGGCCGGGGCGACCTCGCTGATGTTCGAAGGAATTCCCACTTATCCCGATGCCGGAAGATTCTGGAAGGTGATCGATAAATATAAAGTCAATATTTTTTATACGGCGCCGACTGCTATTCGTGCGCTGGAAGCCGCGGGATTGGATTATGTAAATCCGTATAAGCTGGATTCACTTCGCGTGTTGGGCAGTGTGGGTGAGCCAATTAACGAAGAAGCCTGGCAGTGGTACAATACAAATATCGGAAAGGGAAAATGTCCGATCGTAGATACGTGGTGGCAGACGGAAACCGGCGGGATCCTGATCTCGCCTTTAGCGGGAATCACCAAGACAAAACCAAGTTTTGCTACGTTGCCTTTGCCGGGAATTCAACCCATTTTAGTGGATGATAAAGGAAAAGAAATAGAAGGGAACGGAGTGGAAGGAAACCTTTGCATAAAGTTTCCATGGCCTTCCATCATCCGGACGACTTATGGAGATCACGAACGCTGCAAACAAACTTATTTTTCTACTTACCCAGGATTGTATTTTACGGGTGACGGATGCAAACGCGATGAAGATGGTTATTACAGAATCACGGGTAGAGTGGACGACGTGATGAATGTGAGCGGCCATCGCATTGGAACGGCAGAAGTTGAAAGTGCGATCAACATGCATGCAGATATTGTTGAGTCAGCAGTAGTAGCTTATCCTCACGACATCAAAGGACAAGGAATTTATGCGTACGTGATCTCAACAAACAAAGAAAAAGATCCTGAAATTCTAAGGAAAGAAATTTTGGCGGAAGTCGTAAAAGTGATAGGCCCGATTGCAAAGCCCGACAAGATCCAGATCGTCAGCGGCCTGCCCAAGACCCGCAGCGGAAAGATCATGCGCCGGATCCTGCGTAAAGTAGCGGAGGGTGATGTCTCAAATTTGGGCGACGTTTCTACTTTGCTCGATCCTGCTGTAGTGGAAGAGATCAAGAATGGAGCAATAAAATAATTCTATCTCGCTATGATTACCAGCGGTTTTGAAACACTGTTGGTGTCGTCCTCCATTTTGATGAAATAGATTCCGGCTGCGATGTTGCTTGTGTTTAAAGGCACAACATTCACTCCCTCAGAATAATTTTCTT
>JBKJQG010000321.1:0-23602 GCA_046594925.1 Bacteroidia bacterium | reverse complement strand
AATGTCGAAAATAGCCAAAAACATTAGTGTCTTGAGAGCACTAAAAAAATTATCTCAAACCCAGTTAGCGGATGAATTGGATATTTCCCGCTCCCGTTTAGGATCTTATGAAGAAGGAAGGGCTGAGCCGCCTTACGATCTTCTGATCAAAATTGCCGACCATTTTCACATTGCGATAGATGCGTTGGTGCGTGGAGATCTGGCAAAAACGGATCCCGAATCCTTATTGGAGATCGGGAAGAACAGAATTCTGTTCCCGGTGATAGTAGACAGACAAAACCAGGACATGGTGGAGGTGGTTCCTGCAAAAGCAGTGGCCGGTTATTTAAATGGTTATGCCGATCCAGAATTCATTGAGGACTTGCCGATCATGAACCTGCCATTCAAAATAGTCGGAAAACACCGAGCATTTTCCATAAAAGGAGATTCTATGCCGCCTCTCAGGGATGGAACATTTGTGGTAGGGAAATATGTGGAGTCCATGAAAGAAATCAAGGAAGGGCAAACATACATTATCCTGACCAAGGAAGATGGAGTTGTTTACAAGCGCCTTTACCGCGAAGACAAAAAATTAAACGATGTGTTCCAGTTTCATTCCGATAACCCGGCCTATACGCCTTATACTGTTAAGGCCGAGAACATCATTGAAGTCTGGAGTTTCGTCTGCAGTCTGAACATAGGCGAGTTCAAGCCCCAGGATCTGAACTTGGATAGCATGATCCGATTCTTGCAGTCGTTTAGAGTGGAGATGGGGAAATAATGTAGTAAAAAGATAAAGGAAGAAAGGCCCGCAGAGATTAATTTTTTTGCGGGCCTTTTGCTGTTTTGCCGGAAGGCAATAGCTTCTGCGTTTTGGACCGCTGATCTTGCTATTGTTTTTCTTTTTTGTAGAATTTGTCCACGTATGTTTTTGTTCCCTGCAAAAATGATTTGATCCAACCATCCATTACAACTCCGCCTTTTCCCTTCCCGGAAATTTTCTGCGTATGGATCACAGCTTTGGATTCAATGTCAAACCATACAAATTCAACGTTATACGTCGTTTCGTCCTCACTATGTGATTCCGGTAAAAGAACCAATCCGATTCCTTTTCCATTTGATCTGTAATTTTTCAAATGATCCTGAATTTCTCCAACAGAAACATCATGGACGTTGCCGGAAATCCAAAACTGTTTCATATATATCCGGTATAAAGTCTCAGAGTAAGCTTTATCTTCCGAGAACGATTTGCCAAATAATTCACCCAGAGCTGTTGATGGCATTTCCTTTTCGTATTTTCTTTGCAAAGAACCGATGTGTGCCCTGATCTCATCTTCTCTTCCTGTTTTTTCCGAATAAGTCAAGTTGAAAAAACTAAAATCCAATCCGAACCAGGTAATGTTCGATTCCCTGTAAATATCTGCTTTTGTATAATTTGTAGTTGCCGGACCGGTGGACCGGTTCTCATTCGAAGGATTATTTGAAAAAACCTGTTGAGATGAAAAGGAATACATTTTCCCTAAGCCAAAAAAAGTATATTCACCGGCACCGATCTTGTCAGCAATAATGACTTCGTAATGGTCGTCGTTCAACTTATTATAGCTAATCTCCACGTCATTGTCCTTCCTTTCTCCGGAAGAGGTGGCGGAATATGCAGCAGAGGTGGCCGTATATGCTGCCATGTAACGTCCCGGATTACCTTTTCCGAGGATTTGAAATCTGACCAATCTGAAAAGGTCAACAGGATTGCTGCCTGCGGAAACTTTCAGAATAAAGGAAGTATTCCCGTTACTATTCAAACTCACATCCGATTTTGTTCCGGGAATGACCCAGAAACTGGTAGACTGAGCATAACCAAAACCGACATTTGTGGATGTTTTTACCTCGGGTGTACCGCTCTCTAAAGGACTTACAACACCAGTCGATTTGTTCCAGATGTAAATTTGATTGACAAACTCGATGGAAGGGATCGCCGCCGTTGCAGAGCTTTTTGTGGTTTTAGTATCCGCTGGTTTGTTTGTTTTAAGAGCTTCGATCTCCTTTTTTAAACTGCTTGCCTTTTGATAATCTTCAACTGCCAAAGCTTGCTTCAGATCGGCTTCAAGCTTTTTTATTTTGGCTGAATTGTCCGTTGATCCGGTTACTTTAAGTGCTGATAATTCTTCTTTTAAGGAAGCTGCCTTCGTGAAATCTTCTGCCTTTTTTGCGGCATTGATCTCCGTTCTCAGCGTGATCGCTTTTTTATAAACAGATGCGTCAGACATGTTGTCTTTTGCCACTGCTTCTTTCTTCTTTTGTTCTAACTCAGGGATAGAATAGTCGGCTAACGACTTTTGAGCGAATGAACGAACGGACAAACTCAGGATGAACATCAACAGGATTGTTTTACCTGAAACGGAAAAAAGGCTTTTGTACTGGCGACTCATGTTACTTCGGATTTTTCTTATTAATAGCATCTTGTATTACCTTAGCTCTGTCGTAATCTTCTTTTTCGACAGCGTCATTCTTTAATTTTTTCAACTCGTCCAGCGTTTTATTATCCAGGTTATCACCGGAGTTATCAGCTGGAATTCCTTTTTGAGTATCACGTTTTGCCATTTCTTTCTTGATCAGTTCGGCCTTAGCATAATCTTCGCTATCAACTGCTTTGTTCAGCATCTGCTGTAGCTGAACATAACTATATTGGCCGAGTTCACTCGTTTGCTTGCGCTTGTCCATCTCTTTCTGGATCGCCAACATAGCATCCAGGTCACCTTTGGTATTTGCTTCTTTTAGAGCAACGTTCAGGTCCGCGTCAGAATATCCCGAATAGTTGATGGCAGGTCTCGACGGAGGAATGTAGTTGTTCTCCGAATTGCTGTAATCATCCTTTTTCTTTTTGTATTTGATTTTCCGAGTGTTTATAAGATCATAAGAAATTAAAAGTTGAAATGAATTGTAATTGGAGGAAACAGATTGGTAGTAGTAGTTCGGATAAACTTCAACAGAAGCATCAGAAAATATGCTGAAAAGATTAAATTTATAGCGGATGCTTGCATTCAATCTAGGGTTGATTTTGTAGCCAAATCCTAAATTTAATCCTAAGGAATGCAACTCAAAGCTAAAAAAATCAACTGCATTCAAAGCCATGTATTCACCAAGGATAATAGAATATTTTTCCTGGCGGATCTTAAAATATTGATTCAACCCGAATTCGAAAGAAGGAACTCTCAGACGATCTTTTTTACTTATGTCAGGCACTTTGAACCTATCCACGTTGAAAGAAACAGGTAATTCAAGTGCAAAAGATTTTGACTCAATTCCAACAGAGGCTGCCAACCGGATCCCCATTTTGTTTCTTATCTTATAAGTTTCGGTGATGTAATCATAATGATAGTCGTCTCGATAATTAAGCTGATAGCCTCTGGTTGCACTTCCTCGAGTCAATCCGCCGATGCCCCGAACAAAAATGCCGGAACTCATGTAGGCTGTGCTAGAGTCAACTTTTAAAGTTTTTTTCTCCCCTTTCACTTTAACTTTTTCGGTCTCTCCGTACATTTGTGCGCTCACATTCATTGATACAATCGCAAAAAATAAAAATATAATGATTCGTTTCATTTCCAAATTTTATAGATGGTTATTATAATAAAATATGCTAGAATTTTCTAACTGGTTTATAGTAAAAGATTGACGTTTTGGAAGCGAGAGTGATGTTTCCGCTGCTCAAGTCCTCAATCCAAGCTGAGGATGAACTCGTCTCGGAAGAAGACCAATGATAGTTATAAGGTGAATATTCGAAAAAATTCCTTGCTTGGTAGATCAAATCCAATTCATCTATTGAAGGCAGGTACCAATCACTGTATGTGCCACTTTCGGTACTTGCTGTTTCTGAGTCGCAAGCTCCGGCTGCATTTGACGACCCATAATATGAAATGATAATATTTGTATTGGTTGCGCCTTCATAAACGCCTGTTAACGTAGCGCCCGTATTGGTGTAGCCGGAAGACCAAGGATAGGAGATATAAAGATTTTCTTCCAAGGCAACAACGCCATGCCTGCGGGAGCCATCTACATATATGACAACGCCGCCGTGATAGTGGTCACCCACATTTAATTTGGGGCCTACGGCGGGCAACAATATTTGTTTGTCGTTACATCCGTAGCCCAATAAGGCAATGCTGAACAAAAAGATAATTTTAATAACGTGTTTCATGTTTCTACTGTTTTGTGTTTTTATTTGTCTGATTTAAACATAATCAAATATTACGGTTTTAATTTGAATTTTTCTGTCAATTCCGGGAACAGTTCATTTTTAAAGTTTGTATTTATTACTTTTCGGTAAGCATCATTGCCTGCAGCTGTGTGGTCCTGTTTCACTCCCTTGATGTTTGCGAATTGTTTGGAGTAGATCTGCTCATTCGCTTTGACGTTGGTTATTGATATGTCGGCGTCAAGAAAGGTGATCGATAGATCATACGCTTGTCCGCCTTTACGGGTATCGGCTGAAATGGCAACAATGAAATCAGCATTCGCCTTGTTGGGTACGAAAGTAAAATTGTTTTGTTTGAAAAATTCCTTCAGGGCAGGCTCCATTAAATTGACAGATAATTTAGCACTAAGATTTTTTTCACTAGATGCGAAGTAGATCGCAGGTTTATTAATCATGATCACAAAAAGATCGTAGGGTGCCATCTTCTTTACCAGTGACTGGATGATTAGCACATCCTCATTCTCTTTAAACAGTTCAGGAAGATCAAGAGCAACTTTTAAACTCGCATTGTTTTCAACAGCTGCAACATTTGTCATTTGCGTACTACAAAATCCTTGATCATTTGTTACAGTTTTCTGAGAGCTTAAAGACATGTCACCTTTTTCGTTGCTGAATATGAGAGGTAGGTTGGAGATGTTCTTTTCGACCCCGCCAACTGAATACACTGCTTTCACATTCAGAACTTCATCTGTTTTTTCACCAAGTTTTAGGTTGACCTTTTTGTTTTGCGCTATAATTTTTGTGTTTGCCAACAGGTTGTTAATGGATGAAATTGCACCGAATAATAATTCACTGCTTTTATTTCTTAGCGCAACGTCAAATGTCTCAGCTAAATAGGGCTCAATTGGTTTAGTGCTCAGGACATAGGTTTGAATTGCCTGGACAATGTTTCCTGAAGCTTCCAGCTGCTTGGCTTTGCTGGACAGATCTGAAGAACTGTTCACGGCGGCTTCAAATTTCTGCCGCTTCAGGGAGTAATACGCCGATTTCGATAACCGGTAATATACCCAGTATTCATTTTTGTCCTGCCAAATATCAACTTGCTCATATCCTTCCAGGTCCTTTTGAACATTTGTCTTTATTTTATTTTCATAGGACTGTTTTACTTGGTTGTCTATTTCCGTTGTTTTTAAGAATGTTTCGCTGTTGATGTTGACAATTATCTCAGATGAAAGATCTTTTAAAGCCTTGGATTTGGCTTGATCGATGTAATCTGGAGTCGCCTTTGAACTAAAGTTTACTCCAATGAAATAGTCGTTCGAGAACGGACGCTCGATAACCCACTCAGGTTTTTTCTGCGCGGATAATGGGGCTATCAGGACAAATGCACTGATGAAAATAAAGATCAATTTCTTAATGGTCATACTCACCTAAAAGAGATGTTAGATATTGTTAATCCTTATTTTTTTCTTCTGTCGATTTCTTCTTTGATCTCTCCGGCAGTCTTATAATCACTATTGGCTACCGCCGCCTTTTTAAGCGTGTCTAATTCCTCCAGTGAATATTTCGCATATTTTGAGCCACCTGAGTTACTGTTGTTAGTTGGAGCACCGCTGCCTCCTCCGTTAGGCATTGACGAGGGATACTTGTCAAAATAGACTTCAAATCCTTTTTGGAATGCTTTTATAAACGCTTTGTCGTGCCCTTTTCTGCTAGGGAAGATCATAACGATCTGATAGACGATTCCTGCATACGGAACCATACTTGGCCAGGTTTGGATCTTGGTAACTCCTTCCAGATCGACTCTGGCGCTGAAATCGTTATGCTTCGAGCTGTAGAACTGAAGAGAACCGATGGAGATGTATGAGTTGCTTAATCCATTGCTGGTGTAAGTGGTCCCATAGTATGGAAAGATCAACAAATCTGCGTTCAGTTTTTGAGCCAGATCAGCATACTTGTCGCGGGAAGATTTTGTATCCTCTAATGGCAATCCTGATTCCTGGAACAATTGATTTGAAGTATTGTAATCAATTACGGAATATCCTTTTTTTACAAGAATTTTTTTCATGCTTTCGTAATTTTTTTGGCGCCATTTTTCAGAATTCTGTAAAGTAACGGGAAGACGGTTAGGCAAAATGGCAACAGTTTTCGCTTTGATGTCCTGTGGTTTGATGGAGGATTCGGAGTACAGAAGTGCTTTCCCTTTAACGCTGCATGATGTGATGCTTGTGGCTAAAGCCAAAAAGAATAAAAATCGAACAATTGCATTTTTCATAGTGAGAGATTTAGGTTTTTAGTTTAGAGTTTATTTTGGTTTTTTCTTGTTTATTACATCTTGGATCACTTTGGCGCGGTCGTAATCCTCTTTCTGAACGGCCTCGTTTTTCATTTTTTTCAACTCTTCAAGTGATTTGTTCTCCAGATCATTTCCTGGGTTGTCTGCAGGCATACCTTTTTGAGAATCGCGTTTAGTGATCTCTTTTTTGATCTGCTCGGCCTGAATGTAATCTTCTTTGTCGAGTGCGGCGTTTAACATCTGCTGCAATTGAACATAACTGTATTTGCTAAGTTCATTGCCCAGCTTGCGTTTGTCTATCTCTTTTTGAATGGCAAGCATTGCATCGAGATCACCTCTTGTATTCGCTTCTTTAAGCGCAGAGTTCAGATCTGTGTCAGAATAGCCGGAATAATCCACCGATGGTCTTGGAGGCGGAGCGTTGTATTGTCCGTTTTCATTTTCGTTTGAAATTTTTTTAACTTTCGCAGGTTTCTTTTTTTTGTATACGTTTACGATGTCGTATCGGGCAACTAACTGAACAGAATGGGAAAAGTCGCCCAGCCAATCCCGGCCACCATAATAACTGTCTGCTTCATAGCGCTTCAAAACTGCTCCATCACCTCTAAATATTTTGAAAGCATTTAGTTTGAATCTAAAGCTTACGTTCAGCCTTTCCATAATGTTATATCCGTAACCGAAGTACATGCCTGCTGAGTTTGTCAAACCGTACCAGCTTGGCCTAAGGGCGATGTATTCCCCGACAACCACATAGTGCTTGTTTTTTAAAAATGTAAAGTATTCATTGGCGCCAAATTCAAAGTAGTTGTTGTGGATGATCTTTCCGGTACTAGTCAATTTGAATCTATCAAATGCGAATACAAGTGGGACTTCCAGAGAAAAAGCCTTTTTTCCGAAAAAGCGTAAGCCGGTTCCGAATCTGAAACCTGTGGCCCCTCTAGCTGATTGATAAATGTAATTATAGGCGTAGCCATCAATGATCGTATAATAACCGGAAGAAATGCCCTGGTTGAGAGCCAGGGAGCCAGAAACAACAAACCCTCTCCCTTTATAGAACTTAGTCGTGTCGGCAACGAAGGCCAGTTTTGCAGGCTTTTCTTTTTTTACCTTGACTTTTTCAGGTTCACTGTACATCTGAGCTTTTAGGCTGAAGGTGCATGCAACGAGCATCAATAAAGAGAAGCTTTTTTTCATCTTTGTTTACGGTGATTTGGTTGATTCATTAGTATTATTTCTTTTTATCCGTTGCCTGCCCCGTTAAACCTAATTGCATCGTTTCATTTTTGTGTTCAGCTCATCAAAATCAGTGATCGCATTTGATGATTGAAGGTACAGTGAAATATGCTGCTTGCCGGATGTGCATTTCCCGTTTGTCAATAACAAGGCCCCGAAGTCGCGGTGTGCTTCTGAAAATGTCGGCTTTAATTTTATCGAATTGTAAAAGTTTAATGCAGCGGACTGCTTATCTCCTTCCGCATTTTCATAAACGGCCATAAGATAGAATGGAACAGCGTAGTTCGGGGCTGCTGCGGCTGTTTCCTTTGCAAGTGCATAGGTTTGTTTGTTTAAGTTCACTCCCAGGTTATACATCACTTTGTATAATGTTGCAATGTTATAGTAGGTAGCATTTGTAAATCCGGACTTTATATTGGTGCTGCCAAGCAGTGATCTCAGGTTGACCTCGGCATTTTCTAGGTAGGGCGAATTGTTCATTGAATTGATCAGATTTTCAATTGCAGCGATATTGTTGTCTTCCTTCATGTATACTTTTGCAAGAGCATACCAAACCCTTGAATCGTTAGGGAATTTTGTGGAGGCATAGTCCAGTATCCCTTTTGCCTCTGCATATTTTTCAGTAGCGAAGAACTGAAATGCTCTGAGCAAATAAGCTTCGACATCTTCTTTGTCGAGGTTTTTTGCCTCTTTTGATTCAACATCGCCAGTACTGAAATCCTCAGACTGGATACTAAACAAAGCCTTATAATAATGCGCTTTTTGGAGGGTAGGAAATTTTTCGATCAGATCATCACACATGTTGATCGCCAAAAGATATTCTGAAGTCTTGCGTTTTCTCGCCGGGTCTAATGTAAAAAAAGGCAAGGGGTCAGCCAGCTTTTTTATCTTTTCAAGTTTACTGGCCACTGAAAATGTCATGTTCGGGAGTTTGCCGGCATCATTGTTTTCAAATGCCACATTTCCCAACGCAAGGTTGTTGGAAATTTTCTGAGTTAGCTCATTCTGAAGTTTAAATATGTCATTTAATGTTCCGGTAGCTTCAGCGGTGGATTTTACTTGTGAAGTGGATACATCGACCACCTTGACACGAAGCACCAGGTTTGAAGATGAAATCGTGGCTGATCCGAAAATGAAATACTTTACGGCAACTAAATTGCCTAGTTCCACAACGGTGTTTTCATCCACCAGACCAGAGGCTTGAAGTTTCATTTCTTCAATTATTTTACCCAAATATTGTCTCTCAACGATTTTAACGTTTTTTTGCCCGGCAAGTCTCGATGTAATTGCTTCAATGCAGCTGTTGCCTATCCACTGTTGATCGGGTAAACCGCCTTTTGTCGAAAATTCGGAAACAGCAACAGTCACGGGTTGCTCATCAGCAGTGGCAAAACCAAACTGAAACTGCAGGAAGATAAATCCAAGTAAAAAAAGGATTTTTTTATTTCTAAATGTTTTCATTGGCCTTTTTCAATTTTTTGCATTTCAGCCTCAAAGATCTTTTCGAATTTTTCCTTGTCGAAATTCACTTTCATGCTCTTGCTCTGAGATACCTTTTCTTCAATTTTAGTGATCAGAGGCATCGTGCCGATCTCGCAGGCAATGTGATATCTGATCTTTTTATTTTTCAGTTTTTCCTGCTTATGGCAAATGACTATGACACCCTCTAGTGTTTCATTCACACTTTCGTTATTTATGCTCTCAAATTCTTGTTTGAACTCAGAAGAATTTCCGGTCGATAGGGTATACAATGTGGTTATCGAATTGATCTGGGATTTGATTGAAACCGCAAGAACTTCTTTGGCGATGATCAGCGATTTGTCCCGGGCTATGGTTATGTCCGTGCTTTCCGCATAACCGCTACCTCTGAAAGTGTTTTTGTCTGAATTGTATGCCGTTCCCTGGCAAGGAAAATTTTCAGGCGGAATGGCTTCGGCATTGACGGCCAATCCGTTGAAAATGAGAGAACAGATAACGGTCGTTACTTGTAAAATTAGGAGCATAGGCAAATATAACTAATTAAAGGAATTTTGAAAGTATTATGCTATTAGTTTTTAATAAATGGACACAGCCCAATCAGGCATACATCGTCTGTCTGTTCAAGGTCATTTTTCCAGTCTATAAATGTCTTTTGAATTTCTTCTTTCTGGTCGTGCATTGACTTGTTTGAATTCTCCAGCAAAAGGCGTTTCATCGAACTGTATTTAAATTTTTTGCCGGCTGGTCCACCAAACTGATCTGCGAAGCCGTCGGTAAACAACACCAATTCATCTGTCTCACAGAGCGGAATCGAATGTGCTGTAAAGACTTTTTTATCCTCAAAACTTCCGATGGGCTGTTTGTCTGCTTTTAGCTCATAAATAAGTTTTCCGTTAACTACCGAAGCATCTGTTTTTGCACCTTCTACAGCTGGATCGTCTTCTTTTCGAATGATGTAGAGAGGATTGTTGGCTCCCGAAAAATGCATTGTTTTTGTTTCTAGATCAATGATGCAGATACAAATATCCATTCCATCTTTGATCGTTTCCGCAGAATGAGTGCCCAGTGATTTTTCGACAAATGATGACAAGGTATCAAGTACTTCTCCGCTGTTCAAAGATTTTGACAAAGCATGATTCAGTCCGTTGAATCCGATCATGCTCATCAGCGCTCCTGGAACTCCATGTCCGGTACAATCTGCTACCGCTATGACGTGATAGCGTGGTTCAGTGCGGTCGTCTTCTATCATTGTTCCATTTTTATCTAAAATGTTAAAATAGTAAAAGTCGCCGCTTATAATGTCTTTCGGATAATAGATCACAAAACTGTTTTTCAAGAATAACCTGATCTTTTCCTCGGGCGGAAGAATCGCTTTCTGAATACGTCTGGCATAAATGATACTGTCGGTAATGTTCCTATTTTTTTCTTCGATCACTTTTTTCTGATCGGTTATTTCGTGGGTGCGCTCGGATATGGTATTTTCGAGTTGGATATTCTTTTTCTTTAATTCGGACTCACGCCATTTTACGTAGAAAATGGTCGACAGAATGAGCAGGGAGATAAGAATAGAAAGGAACCACCAGGTTTTATAAAAAGGTGGCTCGATCGTAAAATTGAGCGCCAAAGGTTCCGACCAAATGTTGTTCTCATTGGATGCCATCACCATGAATGCGTATTCTCCCGGGTTTAAGGCAGGATAAGATACTTCGTGAAGATTGACAACGGTTATCCAGTCCTTATCCGCTCCTTTCAGTTTGTATTTATAATTGACCTTGCTTGGGTTGCTCAGGTTGATTGCCTGGAAATAGAACGTAAGGTTGTTCTCATCGTATCTTAGATTAAAATGTTCAGGAAAGGATGTCCAACTCAATTCACCGCAATTTCTCTCCGACCAGTTCATGCTTTTGTCGAATAGTCTGACATCTGTTAAGTGAATCTTTGGAGCCTTTGTGTTAAGGACGAGTGCCTTGGTATCAAATATCGTTATGCCTTTGATGGTCCCAAACCAAACCTGGTTGTCTTTTGTTTTGAGGATCGCATTGAGATTGTTTTCTACGGAAGCAAACCCGTCTGTTTTGTCGAAGGATTTGTTTTGAACCAATTTGTGGTCCATGATAGTTGCTTTGTCTATTCCCTTGTCGGTGGCGATCATCAGCTCTCCGTCGTTAAGGAAGCACAGGCCGAAAATATTGTTGGAGCTCAGAACCGAATCATTGGCAAGTGGATGAAATTTAGATTTTCCGATGTCATTCGCGTCTGTATAAAATAATCCGCCTCCGAAGGTTCCAACAATCAATTCGTTTTGCGCACTCACAACAAGACAATTGATCCTTTTTTCGGATAAGCCTTCTGCCTCGTCGTAATTTTCGAGTGTGGAGCCGTTGTATCTTGCAATTCCGCCCAAGGTAGCGATCCAGATGTTTCCGAGTTTGTCTTCAATAACGGATTGAACTTCATTGTTAATGAGACCATTTGATTCATTTGCATTTTCAAAAGTTCCTTCATAGATCTTTGTTACTCCATTAGGAGTAGAGACCCACATGGTGTTTTTCGAATCCTTGAAAATGGAATTGATTTTGTTGTCAGGCAGTCCAAATTTAGAAGTAATGTACGAGAACTTGCTTCCATTGTATACCGCTATTCCATTGGTTTCCGTTCCAATCCACAAATTTCCGTCAGCATCAAAGCAGAGGGATTTCAAGAAATTGTCATTTAGTCCGTCAGCCTTGGTAAATGTTTTCAGGTAAGTCGTCTTTCCGTTTACATACTTAATTTTACTTAGGCCTGTCCCATACCCGGCTATCCAAAATGTTTCTGCATCTGCCTGAAGGATACTGAATACCTGTTCTTCCGATTTGGTCAACTGATTTACGGAGATGTGAGAAAATGCAGCACCGCTGAACTTACTTATCCCACTTCCATTCGTACCAGTCCATACAGAACCTGATTTATCGATAAACACTTTTAGAATTTGATTTGTCGGAAGGCCGTTCGAAGTGTTGTATTCCTGTTCTACACTTTCACTCAGGAAGACAATGCCTGCCTTGTCGGTTGCAAAATAAAGTCCATCCGGTCCAAAAGTGATGTCTCGAACTGTTTTGTCCGGAAAATCAATGATGGTCTTAATTTGGGTTGCTTCTAAGTTCGATTTTTGAAGTGCTTTTTCGTTGATGTAAAACGGGTTTGAATCAAGGGAGCCAAACCAGAAATTTCCTTTATTGTCTTTTTCAACGCAGAGAATTATGGCAGAGGGGAGGCCCTCATCTGTTGAAAAGACTTTTACTTCATTAGTATTTGAATTAAGGATGTTGATGCCGCCATTGTAGGTGGTCAGGATCAACTGCGAATCCGACAGTTCTATGATGTCGAAAATGAAGTTGTTGCTTAGTCCGTTGTTGGAGCTATACAATTTAGGGACAGAGTCTTGGACGTCTTTGTATTTAAGCAAACCTAACCCGGGATAAGAAACCCAAATGTTCTCATTTTTATCGATAAAAATCTTGTAAACCAACTTGCTCGTTTGGGTCGGTAGGAGAGGAAGATTTTTTATTTTTTTACCGTCGTAGATACTTAAACCGTTGTCGGTTCCAATCCAAAGGTTTCCGTTTTTGTCCTGGTTGATTGCCCGGATCGTACTGCCCGCCAGTCCTTCCCGTTTGCTGAAGGTCTTGAATTTAAGGCCGTCGAATTGAACTACGCCACCTCCATCTGTTCCCAACCAAAGAAAATCTCTTTGATCCTGAAAAATTTCGAAAACGGTTGATTGCGGAAGCCCGTCCTCCAGTGAATAGTTGTTGAAATTGTAACTTTGGGCAAAGCAACTGCTGACGAAGGTTATAAAAAATAGTGCGAGTTGCTTTCGGTACATTCTAATCTATTTTTTTATAAAAATAAAATGTCCGCCTTCATCACCTGTATTCTTTATTGTATTGAAATTAGGAGTTTGTTCTGAGTTGTTGATCACAGGAATCTTTATCTGTTCGAACAGCTGACTGGCGTCGTAGTATTTTCCATTGTTCGAGTTCAGCGCTTTCAAAAAATAGTAAGCAAATACAGAATGGCCGTCTTTGCCGCCATCCATTACAGGCTCATTTCCTCCTGAGGAGATAGCTTGTCTTGAGTCCTTTTCGTAAGCATTCACGTAATATTTTTCGTTGTTTTCAAATGGCACCGATACCGTATTCCCTCTGAAAATATCTCCGCTGAAACAAGCGTCAGAAATAAGAAGGGTATGCTTTGATTTGATCCCGCCCAAATAAGTCTGTAAATCCGAATTGGAAATAAATTGGGCAGTTGAATTGGTTGTTGCATCACCCGGCACCCAGTAGCCTTTATTAAGCTGTTTTTTGAATTCTCCGTGTCCGGAGTAGTAGATCAGCACATTGTCGTTTTCTTTTATGTTTTCCGAAAGCCATTCGAGGTGGGTAATGACATTCGTGCGGCTTGCTTGTTCGTTGTAAAGGGTCTTGAATGAGTCAAATTTGTATTTGGTTCTTAGAACAGTTTCAACGGCTTTAGCATCATTTACTGCATTTTTAAGAGTGTTCCAAGTTCCTTTATAATTATCAATTCCAATGATCAAAGCATAGTACTTGCCTGGCTTAAGCTCTTTATTGGCATTTGCAACGTTCACCCCTTTTAGCGGGTCACCATTGCCTCTCATTAGGGTTTCTTCTTTTTTAGCCGGAGTTTCTGTCTTTGAAGCTGAATTTGCTTGCGTTTCCTGCTCAATAAAAAGTACTAGCGGGAAATCTTCTGCACCGGAATTACTTGTGACGTGAATTTTTAACGGTATGCTGTTGTATGCATAATTGTCTCCAACGAGCAAGCCGAATTCCAGTGCATTGCTTTCTTCTGGTTTGAGTGAAGGGATCGAAAGTTTTTTGTCGTCATACAAAATTATGTTGTTGGGCAATAACAACGATGCCTGAATGTCTTCCTTCAGGGAGCTTGTAGGATTTGTGAAAACGACCTTGAAAGTGAATTGTTTTCCTTTATGTATTTTTCCGTCCTCTGAAACTACGAGGTGATTTTCAATAGTTATACCTGAGGGTTTTGTAGACTCAAAATTCGCATAGTACTTTATGGTGTCGGTGTAAACACCGTTGTTTTTGTCTTTTAAAAGGAATATGAAAGCGTCTTTTGTATAGTTGGCGTTTGCCGCTAACGGCACCGAGATTTGTTTATTACTGGCCGAAGCCATTTCGCCCACCTGAACCGTATCTTTATCAGTAAGCTTGATTTTTGCATTTGAAGGCAGGAATTGAATATAAAGATCATTGATGTTGATTTTTCCTGTATTTGTTATCGTAATGGAAATGCTTTTTCCGTGGGAAGCTTTGTCTCTTTCTGCATCGACTAATTGAACTCCGGTCACACTGATCTTTGGAGCATAGTTATTCGCAAAATAAGAAGTCGGGGAGATCTTGAATGAGGATACGTCGTAGAGATATACTGAGCCGTTTGAATACGAAGAAATTAGTTTCTTCCCGTCTGGGGAAAAATGAACGTCTGTAACTGAGCTCTTGCTGCCTTCTGTTTTTAATAATTGCTTAAGGTCTGATGAAAAGATACTGATCCCATTGTTGATGCCGCCAACTGCAAAATATTTTCCGTCGGATGAAATGTCAATGCAACGTCCGTTCATAATGCTTACTGCTTCGGGCCCGAAACCTTCCTGTAAACTTTGTTTGAACAGTTTGTTGTCGTCTGTCAAGTAATAAAGACAATCATCATTTGGGCTGAAGTGAAGACTTTTGATATTGTCTTCAGCGCCTGAAAAAGAACTCGAAACTTCGCCGTCCAAAATGTTTATCAGGTGTATGGTTTTGTTGATGTCGCAAACGGCGAGTCTTCTGCCGGAGTTACTGATGGCCAATTTGGTTAGTGGTGTATCACCGATTTTTATACCTGTGATCTCTTCGCCGGTTTTGCCGTCCCAGATGACAACCGCGCCGCTTTCTCCGATGGTATAGATGAAACTCAAGCCCGAGCTGAATTTTGCATCTGTCATGATTTCCTGTCTTCCCAGCAACACTAATTCCTGAAATCCCGATTCCGAGTTGATCGTCTTTATGTCGCTTGAAGAATTTGTTATTGCAGCACTTGAACTGTTTCCGAAGTGGACCAAGTCTTTCCCCGAAGTCGATACGGTTTCTTTGCCTGATCCAATTTCCCATACTTTCACTTTGGTCTGGCTGGCGGCGGCTATCATTTTGCAATCACCACTTATGCTGATGTTTTTTACATGTTCGTTACCAATGGTAAAAGTTTTGATCAACTTGATTTCCTGGGCAGCAAGATGGGTGCAAATGAAACCGATTGAGATCAGAAGTGTTTTTTTCATATATAACTGGAGTATAAAAACAAATGTGCCATACTTGTTCAGGCATGGCACATATTTATTGATTGACCATTCGATTTTTACTGAGCGCCTTCTTGTTTTTGCAATTCCGAATTGAAAATCTCTTCGAATTTTTTCTTGTCATAATTCACTTTGTTTTTATCGCTATTGGCAATACCATTAAGAACGGCGTCTTTTGCCATTTGGAGGCAAATCCAATACTCAAAGCTGCCGTCAGGTTGCTTCAATATCTTTTCTCCGACAATTTTCACTTCCGACATTTTTTGACTCACAACCTCTCTTTGCAACTCTTCGAATTTTGCTTCAAATTCCATCTTGTTTCCAACAGAAACCTGGTTGGTATACTGTTCGGACACTTTTTTAATAGTCGATTGAATATTACTCGCCATTTCACTTTTTGAGTTCATCATCGCAATTTTCTTTGAAGTTGCCATATCTGGACTTTTTCCGGAAGCAACTGAGCGGAAATTATCTTTGTCGGTTTTATATTCTTTGGAATCAAGTGGCATTTTAATGATTTCGACCGAGCCTTCTGATTTTTGTAAACTCTTTTTTTGTTTACAAGCGGAGAAGCCAATGATCAATGCCAGAATGGTACAAATAGTTGTCGTTACTGCAGTTACTTTTTTCATGTCGTTTTTTTTCAAAAATAGCAAAAAAACAACCGAAAAACTTAATTTTTTGTAGCGAAAAATCGCGCAACTGATAATTATTTTTTGTAAGTGCTTTAAAATGAGCTATTTGATTTTTTTATACCATAAGGAAATACAATGAGCAGGAGCGTAATCATAAAACAACGACCTTTACGGGCATGTTCGCCATCATTGACATAGAAACCTGCGGAGGGAAATTCAATTATCCCACGGGAAGGATCACGGAGATCTGTATCCTTATCCACGATGGACTCCGCGTGGTGGATAAATTTTCCACCCTCATCGATCCCGAATGTTACATCACTCCTTTATATACGGATATCACCGGAATCACCAACCAAATGGTGGCTGGTGCGCCTAAATTTGAGCAGGTGGCTAAAAAGATCCAGGAGATGACCGAGAACAAAACATTTGTCGCACACAACGTGAGCTTCGATTACAATTTCATCAAGGCTGAATTTGCTTCCCTGGGCTTTCATTACGAAAGAAAAAAATTATGCACGGTTCAATTGAGCCGTAAATTAATCCCCGGAAAAAAATCTTACAGCTTAGGAGTATTGTGCGATTCATTGGGCATTTCCAATAAAGCAAGACATAGGGCGGAAGGAGATGCGGTGGCGACAGCGCAATTATTCGATTTGCTTTTGCAGGCAAAAACTTCCGGAGCGCCTCCCGCTTTATTCAGCCATAAATCCATTTGAACATTTAATCCTTTAAGAAATATCCAATGAGAACAATCAAGAACTTAAGTCTTTGCTTCTTCCTTTTTATTTCTTCTTTTTCTTATTCGGTAAATTGGCTGGTCGGTCCCACACGGACATACACTTTGCCAAGTCAGGTTTCCACCTTGGTGGCCAGTGGTGACACGGTTTCCATTGATGCGGGAATTTACAATACCGATGTGGCTCACTGGACTGCCGACAATTTATTGCTGCGTGGTGTTGGAGGAATGGCCCACCTGAAAGCGAACGGAACCAGCTGGGGAGGGAAAGGCATTTGGGTGATTGGCGGAAACAATACCCGCGTTGAATACATCGAATTTTCTTTGTGTGCCTGTGTTTCCCAAAATGGAGCCGGCATTCGTCAGGAAGGATTGAGCTTAACGGTAAGCCATTGTTATTTTCACGACAACGAGAACGGAATTTTGGCAGGAACATTGAATCCAAGCAAGATCCTCATAGAGTTCAGCGAATTCAATAACAATGGTTTCGGGGATGGTTATACTCACAATCTATACATTAACAATGTAGATACGCTCGTCTTTCGTTACAATTATTCTCATCACTGTAAGATCGGACACGAACTGAAAAGCCGCGCTCACGTGAATTATATTTTGTACAACCGCTTAAGCAACGAAGCAACCGGTGATGCCAGCCGCGAAATGGACCTTCCTAATGGAGGAACAAGTTATGTGATCGGCAACGTAATCGAGCAGGGGCCGAACTCTACGAATTCAGGAATTGTCGGCTACGGACTGGAAGGATTGACCAATCCGAATCCACAGGAATTTTATTTCATTAATAATACAGTCGTGAACGATCGTTCAACAGGAACATTTATTGCTTTGCCTGCTTCCGGACTGAGCTTTTATAAATCATACAACAATATTTTTGCGGGACCGGGATCTTTTCTTTCCGGAACAGCCGCGCTTGTCGATAGCTCGAATAATATTTGTACTCCAAGTATCACTTCTATGGGATTTGTGAATGCTACGACTTACGATTATCACCTCCTGCCAGCTTCCATTGCTTTGAATGCAGGGACAAACCCGGGGATTGCCAATTCAGGTTACGTCTTGACGCCCGACAAACAATATCTTCATCCTGCGGGATATGCAGCGCGAGTGAGCAGTGGCGTAATTGATATTGGCGCTTTTGAATTTGCTGCTCCTTTGTCAATAAACCAGTCTTTGGATCTGAAAAACGAATTTCAATATTGGATCCACGATGGAACCATTACTTGCGCCACGTCATTTCATTCAGTTGATGTTTCGATTTATGACATGACAGGAAGGTTGGTGCTTTCTAAAACGATCGGACAAGGAATTTCGGTGATCGACTTTAAAGATTTCCCAAATGGAGCTTACGTCATCAGGCAAGCAGCAGGAAGTGAAGTGCAGAGTGGAAGATTTATTCGTTGATATGAAACGTTTAAATCTCTTTCTTTATTTCTTTCGGCTATCCTAAATCCTTACTTGTCGAATATTTTTTGGGAAACTTTGAAAAAAGAAGTAATTTCCCATAAGTAATAAGCCGATTAAAAAAAGATAAAGCAGAACTCAATCAAATGAAAGTAACAGAAACTGAAAGAATACAGGCGCTTCATAAATTAGAAATACTTGATAGTCCCGCTGATGGTAGTTTTGATAAAATGACTGCATTAGCAGCAAAAATATTTAATGTCCCAATTGTATTAATAAGCCTCGTGGATTCAGACAGAATTTGGTTCAAATCTCATTTCGGACTAGAGCTGAGTCAAATTGAAAAAGGCCCGGGGTTATGTACGTCAGCGATTTTATCTGATGATGTTTACTTAGTAGAGGACGCAAAGAATGATCCACGCTGCTTAGCTAATCCACTCGTAACGGGTGAGTTTGGACTAAAATTTTATGCCGCCGCTCCTTTAAAAACAAAAGAAGGCTATAATTTGGGGACATTTTGCATAATTGATAAGAGGCAACGCTACATAAATTCTGATCAACAAGAAATGCTTAAACAAATGGCGAGCATTGTCGTAGATGAAATGGAGTTGCGAATTCAAGCACGAATAGTAATTAGGGAATATAAAAATCGCCTTAACTCATTATAGACTCCGTGTTCAATGCGATTTAATTGAGAACGCTTCAATCATAAAAACGCACTGGATGACTGTCCAAAAATGTGCTTGTCGTTAAGAATTTGAGGAGATCTCTATTTCGGGAGTCCTGAGCGTCAATTTCCCAGCTTCTTAAAACCCTTCCAGACAATATTCAGATCATTATCAATCTTGTAGTCCTTGGAATAAGCAAGATGCAAGCGATTGCGGGTGTCCGCGTTGATGGTGATGTTGTTTTTAATCCCATCGGCAGGAGAAAGTACAGATGGACGGAGCTTTGGTAAATGGTCGTGTTTATCGTTTCCGTAGCCCACCCAGGATTTCGCTCCGAAAAGAACTGAGAAGCTGTTCTTCAGAAAACCTCCTTTGTTTTGCTGGAAGAGGATCAGCAAAGGTGAAAGCAAAATAAAGAGAGTGCTTGATAAAACATCAAACAGGCGTTTGTTCCTTTTGTTCTTGGGCTTTCCGATGGAATTCACATCAATGATGTAAAGATCACCAGCTGTATCGATGGAATTGCTTCCGATGATGGAAAGACTTTCAGGAGGAGCAATTTTAAAATCTACATCCGCAGAAACCAACGTGTGCATGTAATCGATGATGCCTTGCGAAGAAATGTCGCGCGAACAGAAGATCACTTCGTTGATCTTGTATATTTCAATGACTTCTTCGATCTGATCAATGCTGCCTACGTAATCTTTTTGTCCGTTGCCTTTGTCATCGGCGCTGATGAATCCGAGAAAACCCGTGTTGATGTTAGTCTGCCGTAGCAATCCACTGACTCTCTCAAACTCTTCTTGCTGTCCGATGATGGCGATGCGTTTAGTTTTATCTGGATTCAGATTGAAAGATTTGAAACCGGCGAAGTGGAATCCCAATCTCGAGATGAGGTAAGACAAAACCACCCAGCCCATGCCGAGAATGATGAGTGCTCTGGAAAAACGATAAGCTTCCGGCAATAAGGAGTATGCAATTAAAATGACACCTGTACCCACTAAAATCCCACGTATGATCCTGAAGAGCCTGACAGGTTTATCATAACCTCCGCTCAGATAAACCGTAAACATCCAAATGAGGATATACGCCGGAAAGGCTATTGAAGTCAGCGCATCCGAATAGGAGCCTCCTTCAATGAATTTCACATTCTTTTCGTAATAGTCTTTGATCAAAAGCAATCCTCCCATCATCAATGCAAAATCAAAAGCAGGAAGTGCGACGGATTTCAGGAAGCGGATGAAGATGGCTGCACCGGCTCTTAAATAGATCGCAATGTTGATGAGAAAAGAAAACGTTTTTGCATTGCTCTGTGAAAAATGTTTGTTCGCAAAGATCACCATGGCTTTGTAAAAAACGAATACGTAATTCACACTGCTCTTTTTTGTGCTTTCTCCTTTGTAGTGAATGATTCGCGTTTCCGGGAAATAGTAATTCTTGTAGCCGCCCAATTGAATGCGATAGGAAAGATCGATGTCTTCCCCGTACATGAAGAACATCTCATCCAGCAAGCCGACTTTATCCAAGGTTGCTTTCCGCATCAACATGAAAGCGCCGGAAAGAATGTCAACTTCATTGGTCTTGTCTTTGTCCAGAAATCCCAAATGATATTTTCCAAAGGTCTTTGAACGAGGGAACAGACGGGAAAAACCGAAGATCTTATAAAATGCAACCGACGGAGTAGGAAGGCCTCGTTTTGATTCCGGCAGAAAATTTCCTTTCCCGTCCAGCATCTTTACACCCAATCCGCCTGCATCCGGATGCGCATCCATGAACGCGATCACTTTTTCAAAAGTATCTTCTTCTACTACGGTATCGGGATTCAAAAGGAGAATGTATTCACCTTTTGCGATGCGCATGGCTTGGTTGTTCGCAAACGAGAAGCCTGTGTTTTTTTTATTTTCGATGAGCTGAACTTCGTGAAATTTTTCTTTCACCATGTTCACTGAACCGTCTACGGAGTTGTTGTCGACGACAAATATTTGAGTAGCTACATTTTTAGAAGCTTTGCGCACCGAGTGCAGACATTGCTCCAAAAAATGCTGGACATTGTAGTTAACAATGACGACCGTTAACTTCATCGGATGGTGAGGGAATTTTCGTAGAGTGTACGATTAACGATAGAACGTCCCAGCGTAACCTCATCGGCATACTCTAGTTCATCGCCAATGGAAATCCCACGTGCAATTGTGGAAACAGTCAGGTCGTATTCCTTAAGTCGTTTGTAGATGTAAAAATTGGTAGTATCGCCTTCCATGGTCGTGCTTAAAGCCATGATCACTTCTTTGATTTCTCCGCCGGCTGCTTTCTGAACAAGTGTTTCAATATTGAGGTCGCTCGGGCCAATTCCGTCCATTGGTGAAATGATCCCACCCAAAACGTGATAAACACCGCGATATTGTTGTGTGTTCTCAATGGCCATTACATCGCGAATGTCTTCCACTACGCAAACCAGACTGTTGTCGCGGTGCGGATTTACACAGACTTCGCACAATGGTTTATCCGACACGTTATGACATTTTTCACAGTAACGGAGTTCCGAACGGAGTTTAATAAAAGCATTGCCAAACTGATTCACTTCCGCAGCATCCTGTTTCATCAGGTGCAAAACAAAACGCAACGCTGTTCGTTTGCCGACACCGGGCAGTTTACTGAATTCATTTACAGCTTCTTCAATCAGTTTGGAGGAAAAGTTCATGAATACAAAAATACTATTTTTTGACGAGTATAAATAGGTCGGTTCTTCTCCTGATTGTGTATTTTTACACAATCATCCTGTTAATAAAATGAAACTCCACAAAAGCCTCGTACAAGCCGTGACAGATACCCTTCAGCAGATTTTTCTGAAAGGAGTGTATGCCGATAAAGCGGTGGAACAGGTGTTGAAACAGAATTCCCGTTGGGGTTCCCGCGATCGGCGGTTCATTGCAGAAACCACTTATGAAATGGTTCGCTGGTGGAGATACATCCTCGAAGCGGTCGGAATGGATGTACCCTCGGACAATGCAGGATTTATGCAACTCTTTGCCGCCTGGCAAGTGCTCAAAGGCTTGGAATTGCCGGATTGGGAGGAATTCAAGCAACTGGATAGAGATCAAATCCTGGCCGGTGCGGAAAAAGCTAAGCAAGTCAGGAAATGCCGTGAATCCATTCCCGATTGGCTGGATGAATTGGGAAGCAAAGAGTTGGGAGCAAGGAGCTGGGAGCTGGAATTGTCCGAATTAAATAAAGAGGCACAGGTCGTATTGCGCGTGAACACCCTTAAGACGACGCCAGTGCAGTTGAGGAAATTGCTGCAGGAACAATCAGTGGAAACATTTCCTGTTGGTGATTATGCCGATGCTCTCGTATTGGTTAAGCGTCAGAATCTACAGCATTTTTCCGAATACAAGCAAGGATTCTTTGAGATCCAGGACGCTTCTTCGCAGTTGATCGCTCCTTATCTTGAGTTGAAGGACGGAATGACGGTGATCGATGCTTGTGCCGGAGCGGGCGGAAAATCCCTGCACATCGCAGCCATGCTTCACAATACCGGTAAGATCATTTCCATGGATGTGGAAGAACGGAAGTTAGTGGAGTTGAAAAAGCGTGCCGACAGAGGAGGGGTGAATATCATAAAAACACAAGTCATCAGCGAAGCCAACCTTAATAAATTGAAAGCTACAGCTGATCGTCTTCTCCTCGATGTCCCTTGTTCCGGCTTAGGTGTCATCCGCAGAAATCCGGATGCGAAATGGAAATTGACTCCTGAGTTTATTTCCGAAGTAAAAAATAGGCAGCAGCAGATCATCACTTCTTATTCTCAACTGCTGAAACCGGGCGGAATAATGGTTTATGCTACCTGCAGTATACTGCCAAGTGAGAATGAAAAACAAGTGGAATTATTTTTGGAAAAAAATTTGGACTTTGAATTTCTCGAGGACAAAAAAATACTGCCAAGTGAAGGGTTTGACGGCTTTTATATGGCGAAGCTGAAAAGAAAAACATGATAAATATCTTGCAGAACAACGAGCTGATCTATTCTTTTCTAGAAGAGAAATCACAATTACCATTGGCATTTGATTTCAGTCAGGTTATTGGTTTTGATGATGAGGATGACTTTTGTCTTTATGCATATAATTCAGATAACCGTAATTTTATCTTGTTCAAGGCAGAAAATTATGTTCAGAATAAAGATATTCTGGTAGATCTGATTGAAAGTGTTCAGGAGTTTTCAAGCAACGTTTTTCCGATTGACTTGCAGCAAGTAGCAATCAAATTAATTGAAGACAAGCTGCATTCTAAAAATAATTCAAGGTTCTTTTTTGACGCACATTAATTTCTAACTTTGCGCGCATGGCAGACTACTCAACTAACAAATTCGAAATAACGATACTTGCCGACCGAATTTTTAAGGTAAAACCTCACGAAGGCGTTGAAATAGATGTAGATGCTGTGAGGGAGATGCGCGAACAGTATCTGAAGTTCTCCCAGGGAAGGAGTTTTGCTATTCTGCTGGATGCCACCCAAAACTTTTCGCCTTCCGAAGAAGCAAGGATTTTGTTGGCTAGCAAAGCATACACTGAGAAGAGATTTGCGGCAGGGTTTGTAACGACCACATT
>JBKJQG010000308.1:0-7742 GCA_046594925.1 Bacteroidia bacterium | reverse complement strand
CGGTTTCTTGCCTTTACCTTGTTATGGTTGTACTTTCGGTTTAGGTTGTGGCTTTGGTATATCTGCTTTATAATCGGGCGTACTTACAGGTGTTTCACTTTTTTTCTTGTTGATGTTCCAGTAATGAGAGCCGAAGAAAGACAATACGCTTGTGGCCAATAATCCAAGTCCGATCATTAAACGTTTTTTTTCTTTATTTGCTGGGTTTGTTTCCATTGTTAGGCTTTTGGTTTATCAGTTAATTGTTTCATAAATGAATAATATTCGGATGTTGCTAATTCATCTTTTAAGTCTTCCATTAGTTTGCGTTTGTACTCTTTATAGTAAGCAACTCCTACATTTACAAAAGCCCGTTGAGTAGGAATTTCATCGAATACAGATTGAATTGCTTTTTCGTCAGTTCCGGGCAAAAAACCATAGGTCTTATCAAATGCAGCTTTCAAACGGATCGCCCACGATTTATAAAGTATATCCCCACTTACTTTTTGTCCCGCTTTTTTTGGTTTAGCTGCAATAATTTGGCTTAACTCAATAAACTGAGTTGATTGAAGTTCCTTTTTCAAATCGTTATCAAGCACTGAACGGTTTTGAAGGAAGTAGGGAGCTTTAATTTTGTCCATTTCCTCTTGACTTGAAACTTGCGTAAGCAAATGCCTTAATTTTTCAAAATCTGTCCCAACGCTAAAACTGTTATCATTCTCAAAAAACATTTTGATCTCTTTAGCTTTGTATTCCGCTGTACCAACTTTGAAACTTTGTGAATCCGCTTTATCTGTCTTCTTTTGTTTAATCTTTTTTCCGCCGAAATAAATAATTGCACCGATACCAAGCCCCGTTAATAAGGTATATCCCAATGCCTCTTTAAGACTAAAGGATTTTTCCTGAATAGGAATGTATTGTATTGGTACTGGCGTTTCCATTTCTGTTGATGTTTACTTCTTAAAGTCCAAGTGCTTTTTTAGCGAGTGCGAGTTTTGCAGGTTCTTCTAATACAACTTTTTCCAACCTTGCTAATTCTTTATCAGAAAGGTGTGAGGCAAGCGTTAAAAGTGCTTGAGCCTTAGTATCGGCTTCGTTTTCGCTGTTTGCTGCGATGACTAAATCATAACTATATTTTTCCATTTTGTTTTTTTTAGAGTGAATACTTTTTACTGTTTATTGTTTGCTTTTTCTTTTGGGGTTTCATCACTGAGCAAATCAAGGATAAGTTTGATTTTGGTTTTGTCTTTGCTTAGTTTTTCAATGACCTCTATGACCTGATCGAATTCGCTTTGTGAAAAATGTTTTTGAATTTCACGGAACAAGCCAAGTAAATTTTTATCTTGTCCTGATAGTTCGGTATTGCCTTCTGAGGAAGTTTTCTTTTTAAGGGTTACTTCCGTTGCAGGAGGCGTTTTGTTTTCAGTGATACCATCATTCTCTGCGGTAAAGAATCCAGCCAAGCCTTCAACTCCCAATGATTTTTCAATGTTGGCAGCGTTTCGTTTTAAAAAACTTTCAGCGGCAACAGAGAACATTTCCCCTACATGAACACCGCCGATCTTGTTACCATTTGCCCTGGCGATTTCAACCACATTTTCTAATCTCACTATATGAGCTTTTTTTTCATCGAGATCTTTATATAATCCGTCAATCTCCGCGTTTAACTCTTTTATTTCATCTTTGTAAGCGGCCTTCTGATCTCGTTGCAAGCGCAATTCTTTTAATTCGTTAGTGGTAAAACTTTTTATTGCAATACCGTTCAATCCTAAATCCAAAGCCTCTGCATTGCTTTGCGCTTTCATAGAATACACATATTGGTCATTGCGAGGAGAAGCACCTGAACAGTAAACAACAATTTTGATTTGGTTGGTGTCTGGTGTCATATAATCTTCATAACCTTCAAACTCTTTTGGTTCATCGGTTTTTGGAACGGCTTTTAATCCGTCAACAAAAATTTCGTAGAACTTCGGAGTGCCTTTTGTTGCCATTGATTCTAAATGGCTTTTTAAGCGGTCCATTTTTTGTTGGTCGAACTTGTCAAATTGTATTGGCATTTTTTTTCTTTTTTAATTGTTATTCTTTTGGTATTAAGTGCAGGAAACGAACCCTTAAAGGACTTGTCCCGTTGTTGGTCATTGAGATAAATCCCTGATGTTCGTAAGTTTGCTCATCAATGGCAGGATTAGAAAGATCATAGTCTCCCAAATACGATGTGATAGACACATTGGCAACTTCATCAATCAAAATGAAAAAATGATTGTACGCTTCCAGTATTTTTGTTTCACCGGCTTGAAGTACAAATTGGCGCGGACGTTCATCGTAAGATTCATGTCCGAAATTTTTCATCCAGATCGGTATGTATTCTATGGCAATTGCTACGGTCATTTTGTTTCTTTTTTTTCTGTTTCTTTTTTCAGTACCCACAGATAAAGCATCACTTTGTATTTATAAGTACCCGTTATTCCATCTGTAAGCTTATCTCTGTATATGCCACGAATAAGCCTGTTTTTACAGGTGAGTTTGATTTTTACTTCACTTGTTTGCGTTTGATGCGTATAAACTTTTGGTGGAAAGAACTCGCTTGTAAAATTTCCGTTATCAATGTTCTTGTCCAGTTTTATTTCACCTGCGTAAAACAAATTGGCTTTTGAAAAACTTTGCAATCGTAATTCACCAACGCAAATACTTCGTTTGATCTGCAAAGGAATTTGCCAAGCTGTTCCCGATCCAATTCCTCCTGCGGGATCTTCGTGTATGATTCCTTCTGTTAGATTAAATCCAAGTTCTACACCAATGATATGCTGAACTTCTCTTGGTATGCGTACCTCGAAAATTTTAACCTGTTTCGGTTTATCAATCACAAACGTTTCTATTACCAATCGTTCACGTTTCATAATTCGTCCTCCATTTCACAATCGAGATAAAGCGATACCCTGTAAGGGGCAAATACACTTCGTCCGTCATCTTTGTCCTGATAACTGATCTTTACCATTCCATTTCCGGGATTTACATTAGCCAAAGGATAATAGCGTGTAGCGGGTGATACATTTATTCCCGACATAAAAAGTTTACTCTCGTAATTGTCAGGGAAATATTCTTTATTATTTATCTCCACTCGTTGCGTTCCCCTGTAATAAAGCAGATCATCTTTGTCAGAGGTGAACAGCAATCCTTTAATGACCTGAATATTTTTATCCAGTTCAAATGTTTGGGTAAAGGTTTGGTTAGCTGATGTAACCTGTATATCGTATCTTTTTTTTACTGGTGTTAACATGATCTTTTTGTTTTAATCTCGCCCCTCAAATCCCCTCTCACTTTGGAGAGGGGAAGGAGGCAAGTGGTTATTACTATGGGGTTGTGATCGTTCCATGCAACCCAACATATAAGTGGGTGTTTGCATCAAGCCCCGCCATTGTTCCTAATTCGATGGTAGTCTCAATAAGAATATCATCGTGGATAAGGCGAGGGTTTGCCAATTTGTAGTAACCAACGGGTACGCCGTTAAAGTTGACAGTTTTAAAAACTTTCATACTTGTTTCGGGTATAATCACTTTTTTGTTTGCTTTCAAGCTGAACTCACCTGTACAGATCGCAGGAAAATCTTCGATCTTTCCGTAGGTAGCCGACATAATCTGGTCAGGTGTTAAACCCGCAGGAACTCCTGCTAACACATAAATACCACTCACAAGCAACGCTTGATTTTTCGGGAGGCGAGCTGCGCTAACGGAAGTTGTTCCGATCTGCTTGGTATCTTGGGTTTCAAAAATTTTCACCGTTTTACTTGCTACTCTTTTGATTCCGTAGATAACTGTATCAGCCAATCTAAGTTCTTGTTTTGCTAATCCTTGTTTAATGTGTGGTGGCAATTCACCAAAGTGTTTTTCCATTTCAGCTCGGGAACCTTTGCTTGGCGCTCCTGTACTCGACAGTTTGTTAATCATTTTCGCACGCTTAATTGGATTCATGCTTTTAAGTGCTCCTAACAGCTCGTCGCCGTTTAAGCCATCAAGCCCTAACAACGCACCTACGTTGTTGTATTCTTCTATTCCATCAGTGATTTCTAACATGATTTTTATTTTTATGGTTTTTATTTTTGTTTCTTTTTTTAATTTTTGTTCGTCTTTTTTGCTTTCAAAAGGGCATAGCTTGTCCAGTACCGCTATTTTTCAAACAGGGTTTTGCTAACTGCAATAAGTTTTAGGCTGGTATGTTTAAGCTATTTCCTTTTTCAGCTTTAATAGATCTTTTCTTCTTCCACCTCTTCGTAACTGTTGTTGTTACCGTTCACATCTTCATCATTACTTCGCATTTGTTCTTCGGCCATTTCGGTTTTATTCAGAATTTCATTCTCAATTGCCTCAAGTGATCCCATGTCGAGTTCTTTGGATGCGGAAGGGAATTTAAAATACTGCACTTCGCCAAGTCCCGATGTTCCTTCCTCCGCTTTTTTCTTTGGCTTAATGAATTTGTCAACGTAAAGGCGATGTTTAAAATCCTGTGCAATGGTTTTCATTCTTTCTTTCACACCTTCAAATCCATTGGCGGGTGTTCCTTCAACACCGCTTACGATTTTAGCTCCACCGGTGGCAATCATGCCAACGCCGAAACTGGCGACTTTGTTAGAGCCAAAATAATGCCCTGCCATTGTGGTCGCAATACCGATGATAAAAGACGGTCTTCCGATTGCACCACCGATGAATGCACCTGATACACCTGCGACGGTTGTCTTCAACCCTTCAACGATACTGTTTTTTACCTCACCTTTGGTCTCAACATCATTGAGAATGGCAAGGATTTTTTCTTTTTTGTTTGCTGCTGTTATACTGCTCATGTTTTCTTTTTTAGTTTCAGTTCTTTTTTTTACATCAGTGCGATAACCGATTGCTTACCTAACGAACGATCTCCAACTTTCTTTTTTCTTCGTTTACGATTTGGTACACCGTTCACCGCTGTTTTCTCTACTGGCTGTATTGGTTTTAATTCGGGTTCTGGTTTTGAAGCATAGTGATTAATGACAAGTCCAATTGTGATTGCGGTGGCTGCAATTCCTACCGGAACAATCCACTTTTTATGTTTCGTGTAGAAATCTTTGATACCACCTAAACCTGATAAACCACTTGTTCCTTCTTCATCGCTTGGTTCACTTTTTTCTTCTCCGTTTTCTTCAGTTGTAGCAACACCGTTTTCTTCTTCTTCGATTGTTGCGGGTAAATTTTCTTCAGAACTTTCTTCCGCACTTTCTTCATTCTCGTTTTCCGATGATGAATTTTCTTCCTGACTTTCGGATGCTTCCGAATTTTCTGAACTGTCTCCGCCACCTCCATCATTTTCCTGCGAGCTTTCACTTTCCGAATTGCCTTTGCGTTTGAACAGACCTTTCTTTTCTTTCTGTTTTCCTTCACCTTCTTTTTTCGGAAAAACTGATCCTACTTGTTTTAATAAAGCGGCAATAGCGGCCATAGTTCCTGTTGCTGCGGTGATAGAAGCGGTGGTTGCTGCTGCTGTTACGATTCCCATTCCATCACCTGACAGCCCTTCCACACCTTCTACAAACTCACTGTGATAAATTTCACCAAGTAATTCATTCAATGGTGTTGCTTCATTGTAACCGTCTATTCCTGCTACTTCGTGGTTTCGGTTGCCTCTGCCTGTAATAATTGCTTTACGCAAGTTTTCGGGTTTGCCTCCTGAAACGTAAAAGATCTTTTCTGTTTTTGCCAGTACCTTTTTTAGTTTATCGTACTTGCTCATGTCCATGCCTTTCGATTCTGCCTGCTCCCTTGTAGCATAAGCCCATTTTAATCGTTCGGCTACTTTCATAATGTTAAGTTTCATTGAAGCAAGTATGCCTCCTCTCAACAGTGCTGCACCAAGATTGACTTTGTTAACCTTGTTTACCACTTTAAGAAGTTTCTTTTTTCTTTCCTCCTTTTTTTGTTTTTTCTGTTCGGGCGTTTTGTTTGCCTTTCGTAGGAGTTGCCCTAATTCTCCAATATCGCTAAGGCTTTCATAGAGATCATTTGCATCCACTCCCATGAGTGTTTTGTTTTCTCCTATTCCGTCTAAAAATTGTAAATCCATTGTATAATCTTTTTTTTCTGAGTATGGTTCTTCGTAATTAAATTGTGGTACTACAAAATCAACAATGATCTCACCGCCATTTTCCATCGGTACAACAGGATAGATGTGTTGAAAGCGATCTTCTTTGTATTTTGTAATTCTCCTTGTGGCAGGTATTCGTAACACATAAAGACAAGCGAGCATAAATGTTGTTCCGCAATCGCAATCTCCAAAGCCATCGTGTATCAATCTCCTGGGACTACGCACCTGTTCAACGCCCCTTTCGTCAGGTCGGTACTCAATATGATACTTTATAAAATCCCACATTTTTTTACACGCATCGTAAGTGGAAAGCCCTTTTAGTTCTGCATCCACATAATCTTGGACTTGCCAAGCCGTTTTTTTTACGATCAATGGAATAAGATGGACTGTGTCCTCAACCGATGCGCCTTTCTTCACTGTTTTGTCAAGTACCAATGCTCTTGGGAATAAGTGCCTGTACGGTTCAAGGCTTTTTATTTTTACTGTGTCTGTTGCTTCCATCAGGCTTGCTTTGGTTTTATTGTTAAGTCTTGTGTTTTGCTAACGTCTTGTTTCTTCCATCCTAAATCCACATTTGTAATAACTTTCACCGCAAGAGGTATTTCCGTTTTTTTTGTAATTAAATTGAATAAACCACCTGCCATTGATAGGACATCCTTTATAGGAAGTGTAAAAATTATCGGGTCAATTGTTTTTTCTCCGAACGCAGGAAGTGTATAATCTTTATTAATAACGTTTGACGTTGCAATTACTTTGCTTTTGTGAAGCACTTTTACAGTAGGATGTTTAAATTTCAAAGAACGATTTGATGGGTTTTTCAAAAGCACATCAGCTTGAAGAGTGATTCCTTTCTTTAGATTGAAATCGGTTACTTTGCTCTTGATCTCTGTTTCCAGTTCCTCGCCTGTTTTTTTCAGAGAAGCCAGATAAGAGACAATACTTATCACCCCAGCGCCGATTGTCGTGCCGATTAATATTTTTTTCAAACTTGCCATTGATTATTCCTGTTTGTTTTCCTTCTTTATTCCTTTGCACTTTTCCCTGTTGATGAGCTTATAGGAAAGAAAATCTCCTGTTAATTTAAACACCATCCATATTGCCCCTCCGATTGCCGCTTTGATAGCGTATGCAGACAGCCCCGAATAATCAAGGTTAGCGAAGAGTATCGCTCCTGTGAGAAAGTGGTTAGAGAGGCTGTCTGTTTCCTGTGGTTTAATTAATTTTTCCATTGCGTGTTTTTCTTTTACAGGACAAAGTTCGTGTACTACTTTTCGGCACTGACCTTATACTTGGGCTTATTAATTAACTTTTAACTGCATTTGCTTTTTTAATTTTTATTGATCTTTTTTACGCTGCTTTTTGAAGAGCCTGTCCGGGTATTCCATAACGCTCAACAAAAATTTCCATTTGGCGGATGCTTAACATACGCCCTACAATTGTTCCTGTTTGCGGTTCAATTTCCTTTAACCATTTATTCAAAACGTAAAGTGAAATAGGGCGGTAGAGTTTTATCAACTGTGTTTTGCTGTATGGCTTTATCATAAAGGGCTGTTCAAGCTTAATGATTTTGGCTCCCGTATTTTGGTTTGAATTTTCCATTATGATATTTTTTTAGTTGATGAATAAAAAATGAATGATCGCTCTGTTATACATATTCC
>JBKJQG010000201.1:0-7247 GCA_046594925.1 Bacteroidia bacterium | reverse complement strand
CCATTAATTGTCAATGCACCTGTAACATTGATAAATCCGACACCTCCGCCTCCAATGATATTTCCAGGAGTGAGGTTCAGTGTACCGCTTGAAATTGTTAGTCCTGAATTTGCCTGTACCGTTGAGTTGCAGGATGTGATCCCTGTTCCTACAGCCGAAGATCCGTTTATAATTCCTCCAGAAAGTGTTGTCAGGCCATTCGCAGTAAGTGTAGTAGATCCCCCTGTTCCCGTAGTGGTGGCTGTGTTCAAGTTTAATGTTCCTCCAGCGTTAATCGTTATGCCGCCATCTGCACTTATGGTAGAAAGAATTCCTGTCCCTCCTATGGCTGTGCTTGAGCAACCATTAATCGTTGCAGCGGTTGATAAAGTGATGAGGCCTGTGGATTGAAATGTTCCGTTGCCGTTTGCCCCGGTCCAGGTGCCCGTCGCAACATTCATTATACCGCCAACAATAGAAGAAGTACCGGCGACATTCAAGACCCCATTTGTGCTGTTTGCGCCAAATGTCCCTGAACAATCTGAAATGGTCATCACGCCGCCATTTTGAGTATAATTGCCGTTTACGCGAAGTGTTTGACCATAATTTATTGAAGTTGCTTTTAGTACCGTAATATTTCCCGAATTTAAAATGAAATTGCCACCAATAGTAGTGGTTCCGGAGCCACTACCGGAAGTGGTTCGGGACAATATCAAATTAAATCCGCCGGTGTTGTTGAGGGTGAAATTTCCGGCCGTCGCTGTGCTCATCGTGCCTAAAAAAGCGATGTCGGAGGGTTGAGTGCTATTGTTCCAGATGAAATGTCCAAAAGCTTGCGCCAGCCCAGTCGGGCCGACACCTGTGTTTCCGCAGGCTAAAATTTCACAGGTTGAAGTCGCATTCCAGGTTGATGATGGAATAACCCCCACAGTTGCTGCTAAACTTGTAAAATTATGGCGATAAATCGAATTTGCTAAAAACTTGAAATTGGTTGCCAATGTAGAAGTTATAGTTCCCGAATTGGTAATGATTCCATTATTATTAATGATTGCGGTAGTTACTGTTTGAGCAAGTGTTCCATTGTTCACAACATCTGCATTGGTATTGATAGTCAATGTTGCTGTGCCAGCAAAACATCTAAATGTTCCGCCTGCATCAATTTGCAAATCTGTACCAGCACCATCCGCTAAGTTAAATGTAATTGCATTGTTGACGGTGATTGTTCCTCCTGTCGCCACGGTGACCTGATCCTGAGTAACGGATACTGTTACCGTTACAGCATGACTTACAGTGATCACTCCATCGGCTGCTGTGCCGGTTGGTGCCGTTGCAGTAGCGCCTACCCATGTGTTAAGGGTCACGCATTTAAGCCAAGTAGCTCCTGCATTCCAGTTTCCTGCAGCATTGCTCTTGAAATCACCAACTGCGGGTTGCGCAATTGCCGTAAAAAGGGAAAAAACTAAAAAGTAGACTAATAGAAGAAACTTCTTAGAGAGTTGGAGTAGCATTATTTAGAAAATGTCATTTCAAAATTTAATAGCTACAAAAATAAACTATTTTCTCAATTTTGAAAGGATTTTTACGGAAAAAATGCAAGTTTTGAGGTGAGAAAGCTATCTGATTTTTAATGTGTTATGCTCCCGAAAACCCGTTTCAGGATGTCTGTTACTCTTGCAACAGGGTCTTTGCGAATCTTGAGCTCTTCATCTGCTATCAATTTGAACAAACCTTCCATGGCCCTTTCAGTCACGTAGGCGGTCAGGTCAGGGTTTTGTTTTTCGACAAATGGAACCTTGTTGTAGTTGTTGATGATGGGACTCCAATACTTGGTTAGTTCCACTTTATTTATAGCGTTCTGCACCACCGGAGTGAATTTTTGGCGCAATTCCAATGTGGTTTTGTCTTTTAAATATTGGGTAGCAGCATTGTCGGAGCCTTTCAAAATGGCGAAGCCGTCCCCGATGCTCATTCCTTTTATTGCGTTAACAAAAACCGGTGCGGCATCTTTTGCTGCTTCTTCTGCGGAACGGTTTAGGGTCATCACAAATTTATCGAGCTGATCATTCATGCCCAATTTTACTGCCCAATCCTTCACTTTCTGAGCTTCGGCAGGGAATGGAATGAACAACGCCGGGTTCTTGTAGAATCCGTCAATCTTTGAAGCAAAAGCACTTGAATTATTTGTGCCCACGGTTAAGGCTTCTCTCAATCCGCTAATTACTTCGTCGTTCGTCAATGGATTGGATGCAGGTTTTGTTCCTGTATTGATAGCATCTTTGGCAACATTGGCTGTTTCCTGCAGCTGCTGTGTGGTGCAAGCCGCGATCGCAACGATCAATAGGGCAGAGAAAATAATCTTTTTTTTCATCTTTTCTTACTTTATTTCAAAGAATAATAATTTTTCGGTTTCAATGAAGGCTTCTAGTTTGTCTCCAACGCTCACTGGGCCAACGCCCTCGGGTGTTCCCGTATAAATGAGGTCGCCTGTTTTTAACGTTAAGTACCGTGAAACATAGGCGATCACTGCATCAAAATTAAAAAGCAGATCTTTTGTATTGCCTTTCTGGACCGTCTTTCCATTGACGTTCAAATGAAAGTTGATCGCATTCAAGTCCGCCATTTTTTTCTTATCGATGAACTTCCCGATAGGAGCAGAGCCATCAAAGGCTTTCGCTTTTTCCCAGGGCAAGCCTTTTTTCTTGCATTCGGACTGAATGTCCCGCGCCGTAAAGTCAATTCCGATGCCAATCTCATCGTAATATTTGTGAGCAAATTGAAGGTCTATGTTTTTTCCGGGCTTGTTGATCTTCAACACCAATTCCACTTCATGGTGGATCTCTTTAGAAAAATCAGGATAATAAAACGGCTGGTCGTCTTTAATGATGGCGGTATCAGGCTTTAAAAAAAATACGGGCTCCGTCGGAACGGGCGCATTCATTTCTTTTGCGTGTTCTGTATAATTACGCCCAATGCAAATGATCTTCATCTTTAAATGCCTATCGGTTAAATGCCATTCTTAATTTTATTTCGGTAAGCACTTTTTTTGTATACAAAGGAAAATCACCGTTCAGCATCCAGGAGTAATAGGAGGGCTCATCCCTAAGAACTTGTTCAACGGGTTTGCCGGTGTGTTTTCCGAAGTTAAAGACCTCTATGCCTTTGTCGTTAAAGATGATCCTTCCGGCGAGATCCGCATTTTTGTTGATGTTAGTGAAATCATGAAGGGCTTTTATGTCGTTCTTTACCGGAAAGGATTTAACACCTTTTCTGTCCTCGAATTCAACCCCGTCATATTTTTCAAGCTGTGCAAGAAAGACTTCATAAGTGGCTTCAATATCCGCCTGAGCGCTGTGTGCATTCTTGATTTCCTTGCCGCAATAAAATTTATAAGCCGCCTTTAAAGTACGTTGTTCCATCTGATGGAAAATATTCTGAACATCCACAAAGCGTCTTCCTTTCAGGTCAAAGTCGATCTCGGCGCGCAGAAATTCTTCAACAAGAATCGGAATGTCAAACTTGTTAGAATTATATCCTGCTAGATCAGCGTCTTTTAAAAAATCTGCAAGACTTTTAGCAATGCCTTTAAAAGTGGGCTCATCAGCCACATCCTTGTCATAGATCCCATGGATCTCAGAAGATCCGACCGGAATGGGAATGGTCGGGTTGATGCGTTTTGTTTTTATTTCTTTGGTTCCGTCGGGCGAGATTTTTAGGATGGAAAGTTCGACAATGCGGTCGGAAGCAACATTCACTCCGGTGGTTTCAAGGTCGAAAAAAGCAATGGGACGGGTAAGGTTCAGTTTTATCATTTATGAAATATAAGGCTAGAAATAAAAGCTACTTCTTGAGCGTAAAAATCTTTTTTGTTTCATTTTGTCCGATGCCGATGTCGAAAATAAAAAAAGCATCAGTCAGTGTTTTGTAACCGTCAGCTTCTACGGTGATCTCATATTTGCTGGGTGTCAAAGCCATGATGAATTTTCCTGAGGCAGGGTTTGGATTGTAGGTCAATTCCGGAGCATCTTTGTTTTTTAGATCTTTCACGGTGACCAATGTCGTAAGGTTTTTAGCACTATCTGCCGTCGTAATATATCCTTGCAATACAGTGGTCCGGTCTTCCAGGTCATCAAATTTCACACGGTAAAGATCAAGATCGCCAAATCCTCCGTCCCTCACGGCAGAAATGTATGCTACGCGATTATTCTCGGTGAAGGAGATGCAGCGGTCATCACCCACTGAGTTGATCGGATAGCCGAGGTTTTTAGGAGTGGTCCAGGTATTCTCTTCTTCATTCCAGGTAGATTGGAACAGATCGAAATCTCCCATTCCGGCATGTCCTTGTGAAGAAAAATAGAGTGTTTTTCCGTCTGGCGCGATCTGAGGGAAATCTTCTTTGTATTTGGTGTTGATCGTATTGCCTAAGTTCTGAGCTTTTGCCCACTGCCCGTTCGGCAATTTGCGCGCCATGTATACGTCTGTTTCGCCAAGTCCGCCTTCACGTTTGCTGGTAAAGAAAATGATGTTGCCATCGGGTGTAATGGAGCCTGCTGTTTCAAAATCGGAATTGACATTGCTGTTAAGTTTTCGCATTCTCTGGAAGATCCCTGCCTTGTTCATGGACGAATAGATGTTTCCCAGACTGTCGATGTGATCGATGTACATCAGCATGGTTTGCCCGTCAGGCGTAATGCCCACAGCCTGTTCATCGTACCGTGTATTTACGGTCGGACCCATGTTCTTTGGTTTTGTCCAGATATCGTTCACTGGCAAGGACATATATATGTCGGAGGAAAAATAGCCATCTACTTCGACTTGTCCTCCGATGTTATCTTTTCTCCGGGAGGTAAAAACAACGAAGGATTCGTTGGCAGGAACAAAAGGATAGTAGTCGGGAAATTCGGAATTGATCTCTTTTCCGAGATTTTGGAAAGACACATTCACAGGGTGTTTGACATACTCTTTGCCATTCTCACAGGTTTCGATCTGGTGATCAATCTGCTCCAGTTCCGCTCCTTTCAGAGTGGCTTTGTAAGTTGTGAAAGTTTTGATGGCATCGTCAAAGCGGCTGGCGTATTGATAGGCCAGGCCCAGATGAAACAAAACTTGTCTCTCTGGCTTAGAGGCTTTACTTGCAGCCTCCAGGTAGGGAATGGCCGAGGCTTTATTGATGTTTGTATACAAATAACAAATGCCAAGCTTATAATTGTAATCCGGATTACTAGGTTCTTGCTTCAAAAGCTGTTTGTAAGCCGGGATCGCGAAAAGGAAATTGCCGTGCGAAAAATGTTCTTTCGCATCGGAAGGATCTATGACTTTTGATGTTTTAGGTTGTGCTTGAACGCCTTTTGAAAACAAAAGAGCGACTGCAAAAAACAGAATATTCTTAAATATAATAGAAGTAAAATTAGTCACCACTGATCTCTTTTTTATGCTTTAATCCAAGTTTGGTACCAAAGTACAAAAAATGTTTTTTTTATGAAAGGATTGTATGGTATTTAATTAAAAAACCTCCGGAAGTGCTTCCGGAGGTTTTTGGGATGTCAAAACCTTAATAAGCGTCAATCTTGATGAATTGGTATTTCTCATACATCGCCTTGTTGATAAGGTAATCGATGTTGTATTGAGGACCAGCTACGTATGATTTGGTCTTAACAAAAGTTACTTTGGATGCATCTACGCCCTTTTCCTGCAGGGCAGTAAGGATCTGATCTTTTGCCTTTTCAGCTCTTGCTATCGACAGTTCCTTGTTAGTTTTGTATGCTCTTGTAGGCACCTGAGATGCACAAGAAGTAAGGTTGATGTTGATGCTTCCGCCGTTTTTAGCCGCAAGTGCTACGAGGTTCTCAATGTATTGCTTGAAGGGTACGTCCGTAACATCGATTTGAGTGACATTGTATTTGAAATACATCTGGAAGTTCAGCTTGTCAACACTTGCCAATTGCTCGTGCGAGTTGTTTGTATTGGTATTCGAGTTCGCAGCAGTAGTAGTGTTGTTATTGTTTTCTTTGTTTTCAACAACAACAGCTGTTTTAGGATTGGTCTTGAACTTAACGGAAGTTTTACCCAGGACGTATTTGCCGCTCACTTTTCTTGATTTCAGCACGGTTCCATTGCTATCCTTGAATTCAGCGTAAGATTTTTTACCAATCACACGGGTGTCCGATTCATCCAATGCCACAATGTATTCAGAGTCCTGAGGCAGATTCGTGAAGATGAACCAGCCCAGTTCATTCGAAGTGGTTGTTTTTACAATTTCTCCTTTTGCGTTCATCAAATTCACGGTCAGGTTAGCAAAAGGAGAATCTTTAGCATCAAATACTTTTCCTTCAACGGAAATGTATGCAACATCTGTAGAAGGATTGCTGACAGCAGTGCTGTCTTTGTCAGGTCCGCCAAGGTTTACTTCGTTCAGGCGGACTTCCCTGTTAATTTCCTTGTAGGCAGCGCTTGCCGGCACGTCAATAACTTCGGAGAAAAATTCCTGCCCGTCATTCGTATAAGAAAGTGTATAGTTGCTTCCGGGAGGAATGATGATGGTGAAACTTCCATCCCTCATCAAAGGCTTGTAAACTCCGGTAACAACGCCTGTTTCGTTATTGGTAGCGGAGATCTCAAGGAAGGGAGGTAGTTCCTGGCCTTTTGCAGCAATGATGAAACCTTTGATCAGTACCAATGGAACTTCTTTTCTTTCGGGAAGGGACACCATGTAAATGTCCTTTTCTCCATATCCTTCCGGGCGAGAAGAAGAAGAATAATAGCCTCTTTTTCCGTCTGGTGATGTCACGTAGAAAACATCATCATCGGTCGTGTTAATCGGATATCCTATGTTCAAGGGCTCTTCCCATCCATTTGTCTCTTCATTCTTGGAAGAGAAGAAAATGTCAAAACCTCCGATGGTCTTGTGTCCTTTTGAACTGAAGAATATTACATTTCCGCTCGGGTGAATGAAAGGGGATTCTTCATCGTATTCGGTGTTGATCGGAGCGCCAACGTTTATGGATAAGCTCCATTTGCCGTTAGGAAGCTTGATGCATTTCCAGATGTCTCGTCCGCCCAAGCCGCCGTCGCGGTCACTCACGTAATACAAGGTGTTTCCGTCAGGACTAAGGCAAGCACTGGTTTCCCATCTTGGACTGTTGATGTCGGAGGCCATTGCTTGGGGAAACGTCCAGTTGTTGCCGTCTAAAGTACTGTAGTAGATGTCGCCGCCATTGTAATCCTTGTAGATAAGCAAAGTCTGCGCATCGGCTGTTAAACCTACACTGGCT
>JBKJQG010000270.1:0-30767 GCA_046594925.1 Bacteroidia bacterium | reverse complement strand
CTGAGCTGTACTCAAGGTAATTGACCTTACTGCCTGTTCTTTGGTTAGTCCGTATGCCGCTGCCGTTCCAGCCATGAAGGGAAGGTTACGGGTGCCAGCTGCTTCCTGATCTCCTTCATTGTTCAAGCAGAAAAGCACTCCGGCTTTTTGCAATAAATAAGGCAACTTGTAAGGAAGATCCACATCGTCTTCGGGATAAACCGGGAGGTCGTGCACCCTGGAAACTACTACTGAAATGTTGTTCTGTTTCAACAAGTCGGTTATCATCCAGCTTTCTCTTCCGCCGACAATCGCGACACGTGTGATCTTATTCTGTTTTATAAAGTTGATGGCTTCCACCATTTCTTTTACGGTGTTACTATGGATGAATAGTATTTGGGTTCCGTTAAAAATACCTTTCATGGATTCGAAGCGCAGGTTTCTTTCTTCTTTTTGTGCATTCTCGTTATAAGCTTTTGCATCCACAAATAACTTTTTCAATGCTTCCGTTTGTTTAACGTAATCTTTATTTTTTTCAAATGGTCCAGGAAAAATATTGTCTTCGTCTAAATATTTACGGTTTTGGATCTGAGGCCAGTTGATGTGAATGCCATCGTCTTTTTTGTAAGCCGCATCTTCCCAATTCCAGCCATCCAATAGCATAACGCTCGACGTTCCCGAAACCAATCCGCCGCGTGGAGTGATCTGGGCCATCAAAATGCCGTTGCTTCTTACGGTCGGAATGATCTTTGAATCGGTATTGTAAGCAATGAGGGAACGGACGTTTGGTAAAGTGGTCCCCGTTTCCTTGAAGTCAAGAGTTGCCCTTACAGCATCTATTTCAGTGAGGCCTAAAATAGAATTCGGCGCTATGAATCCAGGATAAACATGTTTGCCGGTTGCATCTATTACTTCGTCATACGCGGATTTGTCAATCTTTGCTTTCGCGGCATCGGCCACCAGCACGATCTTTCCGTCCTTGATCCCGATCACGGAATTTTGTATCACTGTGTCGTTCCCGAGATGGGCAATTCCGTTGAGAATAAGTATGCTTTTCTGCTGGGCATTGCATATTCCTGCTATAAGCAATAAAATAAATAATATTTGTTTTTTCATTTCGTCGTTAAGTTTTTTAAAAGTCAATCTATTTTTCACCTAGTCACCTCCTAGATAATCATCTTGCATGGTATCACAGCCGAATAATTGTTTCCTTTTCATGATAGGTCTTTGTGTTGGAGCCCCATCTTTTTTCTCATCCAGCATTTTCTGAATAATGCGCGCACGTTCTTTTTGCATTTCCGCTCTCATTTTTAGGTCTTCTTCATTGTCGAAATAAATGCGGCCGTCGATGATGGTCTTTTCTACTTTCGCGTAAACCGATAAAGGATTGTCGGACCACAGCACCAGGTCGGCATCTTTCCCGACTTTGATGCTTCCTACTTTTGTGTCGATGTGTAGTAATTTAGCGGGATTCAGCGTAACGAGCTTCAAAGCTTCCTCTTCTGATAATCCACCATACTTAATTGATTTCGCAGCTTCCTGATTCAACCTTCTTCCCATTTCTGCATCATCGGAATTGACGGCTGTAATCACTCCCATTTTATTTAAGAGAGCCGCATTGTAGGGGATGGCGTCTTTGACTTCCACCTTGTAAGCCCACCAGTCGCTGAATGTGGAAGCGCCAACTCCGTGTGCTTTCATTTTGTCAGCCACCTTATATCCCTCCAGAATGTGGGTGAATGTATTTACTTTAAAACCCATCGAGTCGGCAACGTGCATCAACATGTTGATCTCCGATTGTACGTAAGAGTGACAAGTGATGAACCGTTTTTTATTCAGGATTTCGGCAATGGCTTCCAGTTCCAAATCTCTTCGGAATGGAGCAGCGTTTGGTTTAGACTTATCGGCGGTCGGAACAATCGTTCTTTGTTTTGCATCGTATTCTTTTGCACGGGTGAACAGATCGTAATACACTTGTTCAACACCCATTCTGGACTGCGGGAAGCGGATGGTATTTGCGTCGCCCCAATTGCTTTGTTTCACATTTTCACCCAATGCAAATTTTATAAAACCGTCGGCATTTGCAAACTTCATATCCTCTGCATTTTTTCCCCAACGTAGTTTCACTATGGCGGATTGCCCCCCGATAGGATTAGAAGACCCATGCAGCAATTGCGATGTGGTGACTCCTCCGGAAAGCTGACGGTAGATATTGATGTCTTCTGGATTGATCACGTCACCCATTCGGACTTCAGCACTGGATGCTTGTGTTCCCTCGTTCACTCCGCTCAGCGCAATGTGCGAATGTTCATCAATGATTCCTGCTGTCAGATGTTTTCCGGTTCCGTCAATCACTTTTGCAAATGATAGAGTGGTGGCGTTGATGTCGTCTGCGATGCGGACAATTTTTCCTGCCGTCACATACACGTCCTGATTTTTCAAAACACCTTCCGCTTCGTTGGTCCATACTGTAACGTGTTTGATCAGCAGAGCATCATAACGGTTCTTAAAATCATTTACGATCTTATCGAATCCATCACGATCATCTTGTTGTTTCCCGTAAGCACAAAAAGGGTAGGTCACTTGTCCGAATTTTACGGTCTCTTTTTTTGTCGTGTCTTTTTTTGCAACGGGAACATAGTCGCTTGAATAAACAGCATTCCAATTGATCCAGCTGCCATCTGGTGTTTGTCCTGTTCCGTTCATTTTTAAGGGATCTATAGAAATATTTCCGCTCAGACGGATACTGCCGTTCGGATCTTTGGAAATGAAACTCAATGAAACAGAATACCCTGAAACCACCACGGTGACAGGTGTTTTTGCGGTATCGGTATACATTGTGGCTTTCAGCTTATCCAGGTCTCCTTCAATTTTTAATTGATGCAGTACACGGTCCGGGCCGTAAGAAAGATCATAATTCCCCCTGACGTCAATCGTGTTGTAGTCATTGATCTTATATGCCGCTCCCTGGATCCAATTTTCGTACAAAATGGTTTTTTCTTCGAAGAGGTTTCCGGACGTGATCAGGAAATTTGCCAACATGCCTTTTTTTAGTTTCCCCACTTTGTCGCTTATGTTTAGCATTTCGGCGGGAATGGAGGTGAGCGATTTCAAAGCTTGTTTCTCAGATAGTCCATAGGAGATTGCTTTGCGCAGGTTCTTCCAGAAATCTTTTTTCTCTTTCATATCTGCAGTCGTGATCGCGAAAGGGATTAGATATTTTTCAAAAGCATAAGGATTTGCGGGTGCCATCTCCCAGTGTTTCAATTCTGTCAGTGATACAAAATTCGCGTCGTAAGCATCTTCCACATCGTATGGGATAGGAAAGTTAAGTGGAAGTATAAATTTGCAGCCGCTGGCTTTGATCTCATCCAAACGCTGGTATTCATTTCCGCTTCCTTTCATGATGTAATTCACTTTGAATTCATCGCCGATCTTATCCGCACGCAGCACGTTCATCTTATCGGTCGTTTCAAAGATCTGTGGAAGGGTTTGTAATTCATTGAAAGCATCTAGTGAAATGTTGAACTCTTGCCTGCCGTCGAGCATGGTCTTTTGTGATTTGCCGAGCTTATACCATTCGGCATCCATGTATGTTTGACGGATCAATGCAATGCAACCCATGAGTGAAGAGGGATAATCCTGTCCCGATGTTCCTTTGTCGAAGGAATACATAGCCGCTGCCCTTCCGCTCAGGATCAGTTCGTTTTCTCTGCTTTCGGCTAAACTAACCGCAATTCCGGTTCCCCGGATAATCCCATCTTTCTGAAAAGTCAGCACCGTTCCAAAGCCTAGTCTACGGTATTCTTCGGCACTCTTGCTGTCTTTTACGAATAATTTTAAAGCATCTGTTTCTGGCTTTACGGCTTGATTCCATCCGAAAGCACCTTTGTTCATGTTCTCCATCTGAGGAAATCCTCCTGAAATCTTTTTAGGTTCCGGCATTCCGTATGAAGAATAGGCGTCGATGAGTCCCGGATAAATGGACTTGCCTTTCAAGTCGTAAATGATCGATTCCTTAGGGACGGTTATTTTGGCTCCCACACTTTGTATCAATCCGTCTTTTACTAAAAGGGTTCCGTTCTCTATGATTTCATCAGCATCTATAAAGATCCTGGCATTGACGAATGCATAAGTCGTATGATTGCTGTTGGACGTTCCGTTTAAGGGGAAGGTCACCTGCGCAATTGAAAAGCTGCTTAAGAGGGCTGCGGTCAGGCAAAAAATGTATTTTTTCATATCGGTCATGTTCTAAACAAAAATAACATTTTATACGGGTTTTTCTTTAAAAATGTATGAGCGGCAAAATCGACTATTTTTTAGTACTTTTGGGCTGACAAAAACCTTTACAACATGTATAAAATTATCTTCTATGCCCACCTGATCTCGGTGAACGTTTTCCTGGTTGTTTATCTATATAAGCTTTTTTTGCTGCTTGCAAACAAGGATGAAAAACTGACTAAATTTTCAAAGGATGTGAAGGTCGCGGAAATGATCATTAGTTTTCTTTTTCTGTTCACTGGAATCTATATGATGACCCAGATTCCGGAGATAAAGTCCATGCTCCTAATCAAAATTGTTGCAGTACTGGCATCAATTCCGTTGGCTGTGATCGGTTTTAAAAAGAAAAAGAAAGTGCTGGCAGTTGCATCTATTATTCTGATTATTGCCGCATACGGATTGGCGGAAATGAGTAAGAAGCAAAAATCAAAAGTAGCAGAAGGGGTTTCTGAAAGCAGTGTGAACGGGGAAGAACTCTACGTTGCGAATTGCGCTAAATGTCATGGTGCGGATGGCAAATTGAATCTGATGGGAGCAAAGGATCTTTCGGTGTCGACGATGGATCTCAACGCTAGAATTGAGGTCATTAAGAACGGAAAGGGAGCAATGGCTGCATTTTCGGGAATGCTGAACGAGCAACAGATAAAAGCGGTGGCTACATATACGGAAACACTCAAGTAGTAAATTTTAAGCTGAATTTAATCAGCTAAATTCATAACGCAGATGTACGATACAGGGAAGAAGCAGGAAACAGCAGTTTTAGTCGGACTCATCAACAGGAGTCAGGACGAAGATACGGCTAGAGAATACCTGGACGAGTTGGAATTTCTGGCAGATACTGCAGGGGCGAAAGTGCTGAAACGTTATACACAACGACTGGAACATCCCGATTCGAGGACATTCATAGGTGCAGGAAAATTAAATGATGTCAAAAATTATGTGATGGAAAACAAAGTCGATCTCGTGATCTTTGACGATGAACTTTCTCCTGCTCAACAGCGTAACCTCGAAAAAGAAGTCAATACAGAAAAGGAGATCAAAGTAAAAGTGGTCGACCGTACAAGGTTGATCCTTGATATTTTTGCCGCACGTGCAAGGACCGCTCACGCAAAAACACAAGTAGAACTTGCGCAATCTATTTATTTATTGCCGCGGTTGACAAAAATGTGGGATCACTTGGACAGGATCAAAGGAGGCATCGGGATGAAGGGTGCAGGGGAAACGGAGATCGAGACCGACAGACGGATTGTTCGCGACCGTATTTCATTTCTGAAGGAACGATTAAAAGTAATCGACCGGCAGATGGAGACCCAACGAAAGAACCGGGGCGATATGATCCGTGTGGCTTTGGTGGGTTACACCAATGTTGGGAAATCAACGATTATGACCATGCTTAGCAAAAGTGAAGTGTTCGCTGAGAACAAATTGTTTGCGACCTTAGATACCACTGTCAGAAAGGTTGTGATCGAAAATCTTCCTTTTTTATTATCCGATACTGTAGGATTCATCCGAAAATTACCAACAACTCTTGTTGAATCTTTTAAATCTACATTGGATGAAGTTCGTGAAGCGGATGTTTTGATACACGTTGTGGATATTTCTCATCCCGGTTTTGAGGATCAGATCAATGTGGTGAATCAAACCCTTTCCGACATTGGCGCAGGCGACAAGCCCATTCTGCTTGTGTTCAATAAAATTGATGCTTTTGTTTTCGATCAGAAGGATGAAGATGACCTGTCGCCTGTGACAAAAAAGAACTTGAGTCTGGAAGATTTGAAAAAAACATGGATGAATAAATTGCATTCGGAATGTTTGTTTGTTTCTGCGGTACAAAAGCAAAACATTGATGAGTTCAAGAAAACACTTTACGAGAAGGTGAAAGAATTGCATCAGAAGAGGTATCCCTACAACAAGTTTCTATATTAGATTTAATTGGCTTTCAACTCACTCCCGGAAGCGAATCACTCCCAAATAAGTTAACTCTCAAATGATAACCCCGTAGTAGGAGTTGTTCAGGATTATCGATATATCCAGGGAACTTTTTTAATTTTTTTCTTTGGTTCTGGATTTTTTTCTTGGGCCTTCACCGTATCAAAACTAGCAGTAGGCACGAGATTGAAAGCCTCGTTTTTTCTTCCTCGTCTCAATGCTTTCATCATTTTCTCATCCCTTTTGTAAACGTCAATAAAATATTTCAATTCACAATAGTCATCTGTTTCAGCAGTGAAATAAGTAATATACAGTGCGATCGGTTTTTTTAGATAAACATATTTCTGTTGTTCCTTTGTGATATCGGAGATCAATGAGTCAACAGGATATTTTATGCTGTCGTCGCGTATGAGGAACTGAGCAAAATCCATGAATCTTTCCAGACGGCAGCAACCATGACTCATTGCACGCATTTCACGCCCGAACAATCTTCTGCTGTCGGTGTCATGCATGTATACACCGTATTTATTCTCGAAATTAAATTTCAGTATTCCGAGGGAATTGTCTTCACCAATGCCTTGTCGTAAACGCCAAGGGAAATAGGTCTTGGTATATCTTTTCCAATTAATGCTTGAGTGATCAACAACCTGATTGTTGCCATCCAGTACCTGGAAATTTTTTCTGCGCAAGTAAGACGTATCTCGTTTTAAGATCGGCAGAATCTCTTTTGTTGCGATGCTGAACGGAACCGTCCAGTAAGGATAAATTAAAAAATAACGGATGGTGCTTTTCAGCTGCGGTGTCTGATGATCGGGTGCTCCAATGATGACTCGGGATTTCATCACCAGCGTATCTTTTTCGATCACCTTCATTTCGTATTTTGGAATGTTCACATATACGTACTGTTTTTCATTCGGCACTTTCGACCAGCGCCAACGCTCCATGTTTAAAGTAATCTGATCGATATAGTCCTGTTTTGTACGTTGCAGTGCTTTGAAAGTTAACTTTCCAATTTTTCCATCTTCAGTTAAGTTGTTCTTACATTGAAAGTCCTTAATAGATTTCATCAGCTTGATGGAGTCTTTTAGCACTTCTGTGAGGACAAAGCCCTGTTTGTCTTTCGCAGCTTTATATAATCTGTTTGAATCGGAGCGGGAAAAATCGTCAACATAATCATGACTTTTTATTAGCCTTTCTTTGATCCTTGCCATAAATGTTGTTGAATCGGAATTGCGGCTGGCAATACTGTCCCAGTCGGTATCTCTGTATTGATACTTTAAATTTTTCATCGCGCGCTTCAGTCCCAGATAATATTCATTTTTGGGTTCGAGCGAGTCGATGGCGGCTCGGAGCGTGTTCTTAGGAAGAACTTTGTTGAGTATGTCGACAATGTTGGTGTCCAGTTGATCTCCTTTCCATTCTGCGGTCAGACTATCGGCATTCAGACGTCCTTTGTTTACATGAACCGCCATCGTGAAAAAAGCATCCGTAAGCAAAAGGTCTACACTCATGAGTTTTACTGCGTCAAACCTCTGACTACTGCTGTCTTTGGCTGCTTTTACAAGAGAGTCGATTTTTAGGTAATGATAATCCGCAGGGATCAAACCATAATCCTCCGCGTTTTTTATCATGCTTAAAAGCGTATCTCCTTGAGCTGTCAATGCTCCTTTGTCACTAAAGGTAACGGCAAATTTGCGTTTGGAATAGAATTGATAAATGAATTTTGAGGAGAATAAAGTATCGTTCTCTACCATCAGGATCTTGCTGGCAGTTGGGGGGTGTATGAGTTTTTCAAAGATCAGTTTAGAAACTTCTTCGTTCACCATTTCCGGTTTTTCAACCAGTACTGCAGCAGCGGGTTTTTCTTCGGAACACTTATTACAGCCGACAATGATGGTCAGGGCAAAAATCAAGAATAAGAAACGCTGCAGGTTCAAGGTGTGATTTTTGTCAAATTTACGAAATTGCCTCCACATCATTCAAAACAGCTTGTTTTATTAATTAAAAGCCGCAAATGACAAGAAATCCTTATTCATGGCTCTTTTTGAGTCGGAGGAAGTTGTTAACAATCGTTCAAAGTTTTTAACGCGGCATGTTTCAATAACGAATTTCTTCTTATTTTGGGGGCTGCTAAAAACAGGTACTCATTTTTTATTCAGTCTATGAAAGTAAAAAGCATGTTCTCTATTTCTGCAGTTGTGGTGGCTGCAGTTTTAGTTTTTAAAGTCAACGCATCGGCACAGGCGAAATATTTTTCCGGCTATGTGATCACTCTTGCTGGTGACACCTTGAAGGGTGAGGTCAAAAAAAATCCGAAGCGCGATTTCGACAATTTTGCAAAAGCTGCATACCGCAAAAAGGATGGCGGAGAGATTAAGACTTATAGTCCGGCGAAGATCAAGGAATACATGGTCGACGGTGTCGTTTTCTTGTCGCGTAATGTTGACGGAGAGCAAGTGTTTGTAAAACGCTTGTCTAAAGGGTCAGTGAACCTGTACGAATCGCAGGTGGAAGTTTTGCAAATGAACGACGTCAAAGTGAAATCAGACTATTACATGGAAAAAAAGGCCGGGGAATTTGTGAAGATCAAATCCGGTAAATTCAAAAAACAGGTAGAAGAAGTGATGTCAGATAACGAAGAGATTGTGAAAGCACTTGCCGATAAAAAATATGAATACGAGAACATTGTGGAGTTATTCGATGCTTACAACAAAAAGGCATCCAATTAAACGGCAGATTATTTTTGAAAAGAACCCTGAGGATTTTCCTCGGGGTTTTTTATTGCCGAAATACTTTTAAACAAGCCCCGAAAGCTTAGTTATTTGGGTTATTTTTATGCCCTATTCTAATATCATTGACCATGCCCGATAACAATAAAAAACTCTTTCTGCTGGATGCTTTTGCACTCATTTATCGTGCTTATTTTGCTTTCGCGAACAATCACCGGATCAATTCAAAAGGATTGAATACTTCTGCGGTACTTGGTTTTACAAATACTTTGTTGGAAGTTCTTAAAAAAGAAAGGCCGACTCACATCGCCGTTGTCTTCGATACGCCAGAACAAACCGTCCGTCACGTTGAATTCAGCGAATACAAAGCTAACCGTGAAGAGATGCCGGAGGACCTGGCGCTTGCGATTCCGTATGTCATCAAAGTTATTGAAGGATTCAACATCCCGGTGATCTCTATGCCGGGTTATGAAGCGGATGACGTGATCGGAACCTTGGCTAAGATGGCTGAGAAAAAAGGATTCACGACATACATGATGACTCCGGATAAAGATTACGGACAATTGGTCTCTGAGAATATTTTCATATACAAGCCTGCCCGTTTGGGCAATGGAGCCGAAGTAATGGGCATAGCCGAAGTTTGTAAAAAATGGGACATAAAGAGTGTGGATCAGCTGATTGATATTTTGGGATTGATGGGGGATAAAGTCGACAACATTCCGGGAATTCCGGGAGTAGGAGAGAAGACGGCCATTCAACTAGTGAAAGATTTCGGAACCATTGAAAACCTGATCGTGAATACTGATAAGCTGAAAGGCAAATTGAAAGAGAAGGTAGAATTGAACAAAGAAAAGGCGATTCAATCGAAATGGCTGGCGACCATCATTTGTGATGTGCCGGTGGAGTTGGATGAAACGGCACTGGAGATAGAAGAGCCAAACAGAGAAGCATTGAAGGAGCTTTTTATGGAGCTCGAGTTCCGAAGACTGGCAGAACAGATCCTAGGTGAATCGCTTGCCGCACCTGCTGAAGTGAAGACCGCTCCTGCGAAAATCAAAAAAGTAAATCCCGATCAGATCGACATGTTTGGTGCTGCGGTTGAAACGGAAGTCGATATTGCGGTGGAAACAGAGGGGGAAAAAGAACCCGCTCCGAAGGATTTCATCACGATCAAGGAAGCAGCACATACTTATCACTTGACAGATACAAAAGAAAAAAGAGCTGCCCTTGTTTCAGAATTGATGAAGCAAGCAGAAATTTGTTTTGATACGGAAACAACAGGATTGGATGCACACACGGCTGAACTTGTTGGAATGTCCTTCGCATTCAAAGTAGGAGAAGCTTATTACATCCCAGTGCCTGCAGATCAAAAGGAAACACAGGAGATTGTGAATGAATTCAAGATGGTTTTTGAAAATGAAAAAATGACCCTGATCGGACAGAACATCAAATACGATTTGCTGGTTCTAAAAAAATATAACGTTCAGCTGAAAGGAAAGTTATTCGACACTATGGTCGCTCATTTTCTCATTCAGCCAGAGATGCGCCACAATATGAACGTGCTTGCGGAAACCTATTTGAACTATTCTCCTGTATCCATCGAGACATTGATTGGAAAAAAGGGGAAAGGACAGCTCAGCATGCGTGAAGCTCCGATTGAAGACATAAAAGAATATGCTGCTGAGGATGCCGACATCACGCTTCAGTTAAAGCATAAGTTTGAAGAGATGATCAAAAGTGTGGAGACCGAAAAATTATTCAATGACATTGAAATCCCCCTCATAACGGTACTCGCAGCCATGGAAGCCGAAGGAATCCGTCTGGATAAAGGAGCCTTGAAAGAAATTTCTGGCGAACTGGAAAAGGACATTTTGAAAGTGGAAAAAGAAATCCAGGACCTGGCTGGAAAGCCATTCAATGTTTCTTCCCCGAAACAAGTCGGCGAAATTTTATTTGAAGTTTTACAGATCACGGAGAAGCCGAAGAAGACAAAAACAGGACAGTATGCTACAGGCGAAGATGTGTTGGCGAAATTGGTCGGCAAGCACGACATAATTGGAAAAATATTGGATTACCGCGAATTGGTGAAATTGAAAAACACTTACGTGGATACTTTGCCGGAACTCGTGAATCCGAATACCAACCGCATTCATACTTCCTACAATCAAGTGGTAGCGGTAACAGGGCGTTTAAGTTCAGACAATCCGAACTTGCAGAACATTCCCATCAGGACAGAAAGAGGAAGAGAGATCCGAAAAGCATTCGTTGCACGCGATGAAAATCACGTTCTGTTATCTGCCGATTATTCCCAGATCGAATTGAGGATCATCGCAGAGTTGAGTAAGGACAAAGGAATGATAGAGGCTTTTCAGTCTGGACAAGACATTCATAAAGCAACCGCTGCAAAAGTGTACAATGTTTCTTTAGAGGAAGTGACTTCCGACATGAGAAGGAATGCCAAGATGGTGAACTTCGGAATTATCTATGGAATATCAGCATTCGGTTTGTCGGAGCGTCTGAACATTCCCAGAAAAGAGGCGGCATCCATCATCGAGAATTATTTTGAAAAATATCCCGGCATCAAAACCTATATGGACGATAGCATTGAACAGGCGCGTGAGAAAGGGTATGTAGAAACCATAATGGGCAGGAGAAGATATTTGCGCGACATCAATTCCAGCAATCATACCGTGAGAGGTTATGCAGAAAGGAATGCGATCAACTCACCGATCCAGGGAAGTGCTGCGGATATGTTGAAGATTGCTATGATCAATATCCACAATGATTTTATTGAAAAGGGGATCAAATCGAAGATGCTTTTGCAAGTACACGATGAGTTAGTGTTTGATGTTCTGAAGGAAGAATTGGAAATTGTGAAACCAATCATTGAGAATAGGATGAAGAATGCGATTCCATCCTTGAATGTTCCTATGGAAGTGGGAATGGGTTCAGGTGCGAATTGGCTGGAGGCACATTAATTTTTTTGCTCCGTAATAGGAAGCAATCCATTTTATGAAGGGGTGAGGAGATTCTAATTAGAAATTATACTCCTTGTAATCTTTGGTGAATTCCTCAGGCAGGATGGTAGTGTTCACTTGCAAATTGTGATACTCGTATGTTTCAAACAAACCTTGATCATCGAAAACCTTGTTGCTTACTGGTAATAGTAATTCCTTATCAACCAATAAGATCGTAAGCTTCCCGTATGCGTTCGGTACTTTGATCACTTGTCCTTCTTTCAAGTCGTTGTACCAACTGATCTTAGGATTATTCATCAGCACCATGTACTCACTAACTCTTAATTTTCTCGCAATGGTGTTCAAGTCCTCCCCTTTTTTAACGGTGTAAGAATCCCAAGCAAAATCAGGAAAGGAAATGGCCAGTTTATAACAATTCCTTCCATTTAGTTTTTCTTCGCCAACCACCACAAAGTATTTATCCAGTTTGTCGCCGGCCCGTTTCATGCCGTCTCTAAGGATGTCTGCTAAATATTGAAAGCCCATTTCGTGAATGGTATGGTGCTGATCCTTTCGCATCAAAGAGCCATAAGGATCTAGGTTTAAATTCATGTAAGGAAATGCTCCGGGATTCACTAAAGCATCGCCGCCGTTTTTTCCTTGGATCCACAATACTTCTGGGCCTTTTAAAGAAAGATAAACTTTTCGCGGAGAGATTTGCAATTTGACTTTTGATTCGTAATGCGTCATTCTTCCCTTAATACGTTCGTTGCACTGCAGGTTAAATCGCATGGTCTTGATGTCATCCACGGCAGCAAAGATCTTGTCGATCAGCTCCCTGTTGCCCGATCCGCTTTCACTTTTCTTGAAACGGAAGGACAGGAGCAGCACGCTGATGCCGATCAGGAGAATAAAAGGGATATGCTTTGTTTTAAATGTCATTCTTAAAATTAACAGTTTGCAAAGATAATCTCATTTTTAATTGAATGTTAAATAAATTTTAAATCGGTTAAAATCCGTATCCCTTATAGCTCTTCAGAAATTCATCCGATTTAAAGGTGTGATTGACCCGCATGGCCGTAAATTCATAAGCTTCATAAAGGCCTTCTTCATCATATACGGTCACGAATATAGGGAGATAGCTCTTTTTGTCGATGTACATAATAGCTTTGTTGGAATAAGGAACAGGGATGGTAAGTTTTTTTCCGGTCTTGATCGCCCCGAAATAACTGGAAAGATCATTCTTGTAACGGATCTTGTAGTCACTAGTATTTAACTTGTGCGCAATGCTCGTCACCGTTTCTCCTTTTTGTGTAATGTAATCGATGTATTTGTAATCAGGATAACTGATGATGATCTGATGGCAGTCTTTGTTATTCCAAATGATGCTGCCGGCATAAGCAAAATGCTTGTCGAAATCCTTAGGAGCCTTGAGAATAGTATTTGCAATGGTTACGCCGATGTAGGAAGTGCCGAGTTCAAAAATAGTGTGGTGCTGGTCTTTTCGAATGATGCTTCCATAGGGGTCCAGATCGAAATTCATCAGGGGAATGGATTTGGTGTGAACCAGAGCGTTTCCTTTGTTGGTTCCCTCCACCCAAAGAAGTTCAGCTCCTTTTGCAGGGCTGTGAAAATAGATTTTGCGTGGATTGAGGTTAATCTTGATGTAAGATTGGGCGATCAGGAAATTTTTACCGATGCGCTCCGTTGCCTTAACACTGCAGGCCTGGGTGCGGATATTTTTGATGCTGTCTAGCATGTGTTCGATGATCTCACGGCAGGTTGAGTTGTTCTTATGGCTGGTACTGCCAAAGAAGAGGGATACGACAAAAATGAAGAGGAGGGTTCTCACAATTTTCACTTTACGAATTTAATAAAAAAACAGAGCTGAAATTCTTTAATTTCCGCGCCGAATGGCCAAATTAATCCTTAAATTCGTAGCGCCTACGCAAAAAGCTACGGCCGACAAGCCCCATGAAGATCATCGGAATCATTCCGGCACGCTATGCTTCGACTCGTTTTCCAGCTAAACCCTTGGTGGACATTGGAGGAAAATCCATGATCCAAAGGGTTTTTGCGCAGTCGAAAATGGCCAAACTACTTACAGATGTGGTGGTTGCTACCGATGATGAGCGAATTGCGCAGCATGTACGATCGTTTGGAGGAAATGTGGTGATGACGAATGAAAGCCACCAGAGTGGAACGGACAGATGCTTTGAGGCCGTTATGGCTTTCTGCAAAGATGCGGATGTGGTGATCAACATCCAGGGCGACGAACCTTTCATTCAGCCAGAACAAGTGGATTTGCTAGCTTCCTGCTTCCAAACGCCCGGAGTTCAGATCGCTACTCTGGTAAAGAAGATCAGTAGCGAGGAGGAACTCTTTAATGTCAACATTCCCAAAGTGATCCTGAATACGAAAAAGGAGGCCGTGTTGTTCAGCCGCCAGACAATACCTCACATCCGAGGAAAGGAAACAAAAGACTGGCTGAGCTCTTATACCTTTTACAAACACATCGGAATTTATGCTTACCGCACCAGTGTTTTGGCGGAAATAACAGCCTTGAAACCATCCCCTTTGGAACTGGCAGAATCCCTCGAACAACTCCGCTGGCTTGATAATGGGTATAAAATAAATGTCGAGATTACTGATTTTGAGAGCGTTGCAGTTGATACCCCGGAAGACCTGAAAAAACTCACTAAATTTTTGTAAATTTACCTTTCCAACATCCTTTTTGGGGCAAGAAAAATGAACGTAGAAAAACATATTGGCGAATTGCTTTACGACCACAATTGTGTGATCGTTCCCGACCTGGGAGGGTTCGTTGCCAATTATGCTCCTGCGAAGATTCATCCGACTCAGCATACTTTTACTCCTCCGACCAAGAATATTGTCTTTAACATCAACTTGAAAAACAACGATGGCTTGCTTGCAAATCAAATCGCTGCTTTTGAGAAAAAATCTTATTCAGAAGCCTTAAAGTACATTGATTATTTTGTGAAGGAGCTGAATAGTCAATTGAAGAAGGGTGCGAAAGTAAAGATTGATGCGGTAGGCACACTTTTTCTGGATGTGGAACGAAACATTCAGTTTGAACCGGCAGCAACTAATTTTTTATTGGATACGTTCGGTCTGGATGCTTTTCACTCACCAGCGATCAAGCGAGAGGCGCTTGCAAAACGCATCATCGAAAAAGAATTCAAAGACAGAGGTCCAATTCCTGCCGAGAAAAGAAAAAGCAAAACAAGACGTTACGTGGCTGTGGCCATTGCACTTCCTTTGATTTTTGCGATGATCTGGATTCCTTTGAAGACAGACCTTTTGAAAAACGTAAATTATTCCGACCTCAATCCATTTTCAAAAAAAGAAGTAAAGATCCCAGAACCAAAAATGAATACGGTTGTGACTCCTCCGGTTCTGAACAACGATACTACGGCGACAAAGCCAATCTTAAACGATACGCTTGCCACACCTGTTGCCGCTACCTTGGTTGCAGTCGACACAACATCCGTTGCGAAGAATGAGATCAACCTCGATTACAAATTCCACTTGGTAGCAGGTTGCTTTCAGATTGAAGAAAATGCTGTTAAGTTCGTTAAGACTTTGCAGGAGGAGAACTTAAGCGCTGCGATCATCGGACAGAACAACAAAGGACTGTATGTAGTGAGCTGCGGAGATTTCCTTACAAGAAAAGATGCCCTGTTCAAATTGGGCGAACTGCGCAGAGTGAAACCGAATGCCTGGTTGTACCGCAACTAGTACAGATAGCGAATCAAAATAATTTTACAAATCTGTGTGTTAAGGAGTGTAATTCTTCTTCTTAAGCTTTCCATCCTTGTAGAGTTCAATCCTTTCTAATTTTCCTTTATTATCGTAGACGTAATAGATCCAGTTTCCGTTTTTCAGGTTGCCTTTTTCAATTGGAAGTTCTGTAGGCTGTAGTGATTAAATATTTCGACAGGAATTTCTTTTTTTTATTTGTCTATTGGAGCTTGTCTACTGTTTCCTTCTCCCGACTCCCGACTCCATTCTCCTTACTTTTTCTCTCTCTACTGCGTTTATAGATCTGAATCGCCAAAACCAAAGTTCCGGCAAAAACAATCAGTCCAAGCATTCCGAAAATAAACCCTGTATTGCTTTTTAGAACGATTAAGAAAACAATCGCAAACAACAGAACAGTTGCCACTTCATTCCAAAGACGGAGTTTGAAAGAAGAATGTTTTATCACATCATTTTGCAATTGTTTGAACATGACGTGACATTGTAGGTGGTAAAGCACCAATGCTCCGACAAAGCAAAGTTTCAAAACAAAGTAAGCAGAAGTGATGTAGTAAGTAAAGTTATAGCTCATCACCCAAGGCCCACAAATCAAAGTGAGGATCATGGAAGGCCAAGTGATTCCGTACCACAATCTTTTCTCCATGATCTTGTATTGGGTCTGTAATATGCTTTTCTCAGGCTCCGGCTTTAGTTCTGCTTCTGTGTGGTAAATGAAGAGGCGGACAATGTAGAACAAGCCTGCAAACCACGTTACGATGAAGATGATGTGCAGGGCCAGCGCGTATTTAAATAAATTGTCCATTCTTTGAAATTTAAGGTAAAGATACTCATATCTTTGTAAAAAAATCCAGCTATGAAAGCGAAAACATCCAAAGAGTCCCTCACAATACAAACTCAAATTGTGCTTCCGAATGATACCAATACTTTGGGAAATCTGTTCGGAGGTCAGTTGTTACAGTGGATGGACATAGTAGCTTCCATTGCTGCTCATCGCCATTGCAAAAGGGTTGTGGTGACGGCTTCCGTGAACAATGTCTCTTTCAATATGCCAATCAATCATGCGAGTCTGGTGACTCTGGAGGCAAAAGTTTCTCGTGCTTTCACTTCCTCCATGGAAGTTTTCATCGACGTGTGGGTAGAAGATCATGTAACCGGAGCAAAAGTAAAATGCAATGAAGCCATTTATACATTTGTAGCGGTCGACCAAAACGGTTCGCCATTGCCGGTTCCTGAGGTGATTCCCGAAACAGCGGAAGAAAAAGCTCGGTATGAAGGAGCTTTGCGCAGAAGACAATTGAGTTTGATCCTGGCAGGGAAGATGAAGCCAAGTGATGCTACCGAGTTGAAAGCGCTATTCGCATAGGACTACCTGCTAATTATGAATTTCTTCACGGAAGTTTGCTCTCCGTTACCTACTCTTAGGAAATAAATTCCTGAATTCAATTCGGAAACATTGATCTGTTGAGGTGTATTTCCATTAGCACATTCTTTTCTGAACAATAGTCTGCCTGTAACATCCATGCATTCCACACTAAACATTTTGTAATCTTCCGGTACTTTTAACATCAGATGGTTGTGTGCCGGATTCGGAAAAATGCTGATCTCGCCTGCGGTTGTTGGTGTTTCAGCGATGCCGACGTTTGGTCCTGCAACAATGTTTACTGTTGTATTGGTTATCACGGGAGCATTGTAATCGAAATAAATGTAAGCTGTATTCTTAATTTCTGTTCCTATCGCTAGGCCTGCCTTTGGTTTTATGGCGTACACAAAATCCCCATGACTTCCAGGTTCGTTGCTGGTACTGTCGGGCAGATAGATGTTCATGAAGCTGTAGGTCACTTTGTTATTCAGTCCGAATTGAACAGTTAAGGGGTCGTGGCTGCTGCTCAAGAGCCGGAATGTTGAAAGGTCGAGGTCTGCATCCAGTGTATCTCTTACAACCACATTTTTTGCCGCCAATGTACCTGTATTTTGAAAACGTACTTTGTAAATCATTTCATCTGTTCCATTAAAATAGTAAGGTTGATTCACGTTTTTATCGTTCGGGTCAAACGCGCCCACGACAATCCTGTCTAAGGTGTCGGAATTATCAGCGGGTGTCAGATCGCCTCCGGAAGGAAATCTGGAAATGAACCGCAAGCTTGTTCCCAGCGGAGTTGCTGAATCTGTTTTTAATTGGATGTCGATAAAGCCAATGCTGTCGTAGTATAGCGGACCTATGTTATAAAACAACGTATCTCCGCTTGTGCTGCTTGGCGGAGGGACTGAAGAAATGAACTGAACCGAATCGTCCTTGATGAATTGCAAAGTGGTTGTGGCTGTGACTGTTCCTGCGTTGTGATAATAGATGGACAGGCCGGAAACAAAACCTGGAACAAAACTCGTTGGATAATGATAAACAACCAGATCATTTAGGCCCGGAACAAGTGTGTCGTAAAAGTTGGTATTTAAAACGGTGCTGTCCACGCCGATGGAATAGTTGTACCCGGCGAGCGGACATTCCAATACTTTGTTTGGCTGAACAGAGTGGCTGATGGAATAGTTTCCATAAGGTACATTCACAGAATAATTACCTGCATTTGCAAATGCATAATAGTCAGTTCCGCTGGTGTCCGTTAGTGTGAGCATGCTGCTGCTGATAGCGAAATCCGGAGCATCGTCAACGCAGTTGGTATTGTTGTCTAAGAGTATTTCCCCTTTTATGTGGACAGGATGAGTATTGAAAAGACTGTCGAAGTTGCAAGCAAAAAGATTGCAGTTGAGCCCACCATATACATTAAAACTTGTGAATGCTCCGCCTTTATTATTAGGGATCAATTTAGAATATAAATTTTGAGAGAGTGGGTAGGGGTGAACGCTTAGAAAATTTAAATTTTGGTCTAAATACATAAATCCCAGGGAAGAGGTTGTTCCAGCCAAATAGTTATAATAATTAAGCAAGTACTTGTTTTGAGAAGTCTTTATGCCATGCATTATTGTAACATCAGGAAAGGAAATAGAATCAATTAAGTTTCCGGCAGGATCTAACCGGATGACATAAGAGTTTTGGTGAGTATTCAACGAATCAGTAGTGTAAAGGATAGTCATAACCAGAGAAGAATCAACATCCGCAATAATTTCTCTAACTCCAAAATTAGTATTTGCAGGCAGTCCAAGTGTTGTTCTCAAGTCCTTTGTCCAACTAACATTTCCTGAATTATCCAATTTGTCTACTTGGTAATGATAAGAGGAAATTCCGCCATCATGCCACCAAACAAGAGCGCCACCGTCGAGTGTCGGGGTCATTAATGCGATATAAGTAAAATTGTCGAGATTGCTATACTTTTTTTGCCAAAGCAGAGTGCCTGAATTGCTATGTCTTTCAATAATGGCTTGATACTGTGTGCTTGAAGTAGCAAAAGGTACCGTGTCATTTTTATACGAAAGGATGTAGTCATTTGAATAACCTGTTTTAATAATAGGGCCTGTTTCATTAAGTTGAATTGGTATAAGAGTGGTGTCGAGTATATTTCCGTTGATGTCAAGTTCGAGATAAAGCAAAGTGAAAACCCAGGGGGTAAATCCGTGATAGTTTGCGCCAACAAGATAGTGGCCGTTAGAAAGTTGAGCTACCGAACTGTATTGAAGCCAGTCACCAACAGTGTCATGATGAAGAGTCCATTGGACATTCCCGAGGGTGTCCATTTTGATCAACCAGTTTTTGCAAAAGCCACTGCCATTTCCTGCAGCAACAATAAGAGGCCCATCGGTAGAATTGTAAGCGATATCAACCACTCCATACAGAACCGTGGCTGCAGAATAAGGAAATAATTTCTCCCAGGTTTGGGCCTTTGCAAAAAAAGAGGAGAAGACGAAGACAATAAGGAGGAGACCTTTTAGTTTCATTGCATTTAAATTATATAGAAAGGTAATAAAAGGAAATGTGAAATCAAAATTCCCGCTCATCAATCTCCAGCATGCATTTGAAATGGCCTTTCGGGCATTTGTCATAGCCAATCTTGGAGCAAGGTCTGCAGGAAAGTCCTTTTACTTCTACTATTTTTGAAGAAGGGGCAGGGAGGTAAGGATAGAATCCGAATGCAGGAACTGTATTTCCCCACACGGAGATAATTTCTTTTTTAAAGGCTGCAGCAATATGCATGAGGCCAGTGTCGTGGGAGATCACTTTTTCAGATTGTTTTACGAGTGAAGCCGATTGATTCAGATTGTATTTCCCACAAGCATTGTAGATGTGAGGGCCGACAGCGCTTGCGATGATTTCTGCTCGGACTATGTCTTCTTTGCCTCCAAGGAGAATGATTGGTCTGTTTATCTTTTTACAAATGGAGATGATCTTTTCGACAGGCAATTGCTTGGTAAAATGTTTAGCTCCGATCACAAAACCAATGTAGCCATTTTGATGGGATGCAGGAAGAGAAGAAAGGTTCACACTGTCCGCTTCTGGAATGAAATAATCCAATCCTTTTCCATCGTTCTTGATCCCCAGACCCGCAACTGTTTCCATGTACCGGTCCACCACATGGATTTTCGGCATGGAGTCAATTTTGAAGTTGACAAGGATCCATTTCTTGAAATTCAATTTCTTGAAGGTAGAGGAGGGTTTGCTCAGTGCTTTTTTTACTTGCATGGAGCGGATGTTGTTATGAAGGTCAATGACCTGATCGAAATTTTCTTTTTGCAATTGAGCGCTCACTTCTTTCACATCTTTATCGATGCCATGAACTTTTGTGATGTGAGGGTTGTTCTCTAAAATACTTTTGAAGGAATTCTTGGTGAGGTAATGGATTTCACAATCAGTTTGCTGCTCTTTTATACAGCGGACGACAGGCGTTGTAAGAACGATGTCGCCGATGGAGCTGAAGCGTATGATCAGGATTTTTTTCAAGATTCAATAGACCAGGTCGCACCATCCTTAGTGTCCTTGATGGCAATGTTAAGTTTGTTCAGGTCGTCACGCAATTTATCGGATGCAGCAAAGTCTTTTTTTGCTTTTACATCTTTGCGAATTTCCAGAATTACTTCCATGACACCTTGCAGGGCTTTGTCGGAGGATGAATTAGAGCTTTCAGTTTTCAAGCCCATAACGTCAAATGTAAAATCGTTCATCACTTTTTTTAACAATGCTAAATCATCGGCGGTGATGGTTTCTTTTCCATCGTTCACCGAATTGATGATGCGTGAACCTTCAAACAGGTTTGCAATTAAAATAGGGGAGTTAAAATCGTCGTTCATCGCCTCGTAGCAATTTTTTTGCAACTCAGTGATGTTGGATGTGGAAGTTGCCGATGGTTTGAGTGTTTCCAAAGTTTTGATCGAAGTCATCAAACGGGCGTATCCTTTTTCGGATGCTTGCAATGCTTCGTTTGAAAAATCAAGCGTGCTTCTGTAATGTGTTTGCATCATGAAGAATCTCACCGCCATGGGACTGTATCCTTTTTCTAAAAGAGGATGGTCTCCGGAAAACAACTCTCCGGGTGTGAAACCGTTGCCGGCGGATTTCGACATGCGGACACCGTTCATCGTCAACATATTCGTATGCATCCAGTAGTTCACCGGTGATTTGTGATTGCAGGCTTGCGACTGCGCTATTTCATTAGTGTGGTGAGTAGCCTGAAGATCCATGCCGCCGCCGTGAATGTCGAACGTTTCTCCTAAATATTTGCTGCTCATTGCAGAACATTCAATGTGCCAGCCCGGAAATCCCCATCCCCAAGGAGATGGCCATTTCATCAACGTCTCCGGCTTTGCCGCTATCCACAATGCAAAATCCAGTCTTCCTTTTTTCTCATCTTGTCCGCTCAATTCTCGTGTTCCTTCCAGCAGCTCTTCCAGTTTACGATTGGTCAATTGTCCGTATGAAAACTCTTTGTTGTATTTCTCTACGTCAAAATAGACAGTTCCGGTCTTAACATATCCATAACCACTGTCAATGATGCCTTTGATCATTTCAATTTGTTCACAGATATGGCCAGTTGCTGTAGGTTCAATGCTTGGTGGCAATGCATTCACCGAACGCATCACTTCATGGAAACCGACGGTGTATCTTTGCACGATCTCCATCGGCTCCAGTTGCTCGAGCTTTGCTTTTTTGGCGAACTTGTCATCTCCTTCGTCACGGTCACCTTCCAAATGTCCTGCATCGGTGATATTTCGCACATAGCGGACCTTAAATCCAAGGAAGATGAGGTAGCGGTAGATGAGATCAAAAGAGATGAAAGTGCGGCAATTTCCCAGATGGACATCGCTGTATACCGTAGGGCCGCAGACGTATAATCCAACTCTGCCCGGAATGATGGGTGTGAATTTTTCTTTGGTGCGGGAAAGGGTATTGTATATAATTAAATTATCCTGCATAAATATTACTTCTGCTTTATTAATCGTGTGCGAAAATATTTACGATTGTCTCAGCCCTTCCTCAAATAAAAAAGGAGGCTTTGCCTCAAAAAAAAGGACCTATGAGATTTTCATAGGTCCAAAGATATTAAGTTTTCGCGTTCTAGCGCTATTTTCTGTTATTCTTCCATAACGGCATCACCCACGTATTTCCCGCCTTTGTATACTGCAATTCTGGTTAAGATACCGTCTGAATCGTAAGAATAAACTTTTCCATCGATCATACGGTTCTTAGCGAAGGTTCCGTCTTTAGATACTTGTTTGTTGGAGTTGTATAGTTTCCAGTACCCTTCACCGTTGAATTTACCGATGTTCACTGTTTCGTTTTTAGAAACAACTACTGGTGGAGATTCTAATTTTGCTTCAGGTGTTGCTTTTACAATCGGTTTTTTAGGAGCGTATGTCTTAACAGAAGCTACATCTAAAGTTCCACCATTAAAGTTTTTCTCAGATTTAATCTCGCCGTTCTCGTGGTATTCTTTCAGAACGCCAGCTTCTTTTCCTTCTGCCCAGTTTCCTTCTATCATTACTTGACCGTTCTCATAAAAATATTGTTGATTTCCTTCGCGTTTTCCTGTTGGATTAAATTTGAAGGCCTGCTGAACCTGACCGTTGTCATAGTACAATTTGTATTCACCTACCCAGCGGTTGTTTTTCCACATTCCCTCTTCTTTAATCTTACCATTGTCGTAGTACATTTTTGCATATCCGTTCGGACGATTATTTTCGTAGGTGATAACGCTCTTGACGTTATTGTTGCAGTAGTACTCTTTCCATGGACCGGTTTTTTTGCTGTCCACGTATTTTCCTTCTTCTACTTTCTGATCATCTGTGAAACACTCTTTGTGAAGTTCCTTATTGTAGATGATCCACTTGCCTTGTCTTTTGCCGTTCGCATCAGTAAAATTGGTGGTGTCTTTTCCAACAGATGACTGAGCAATAGCAATATTACAGGCAACAAAAAATAATATTAAGAAAGCCTTTTTCATTTTATTTGGAGTATCTTAGAGATATTGATGATAAATTTATAACATTCTTTTACACTTTCAATTTTTTTTAGACCAACTAAAATTTTTCTTCGACCGATTTCTCCCGCAAATCTATAATAGCCTGTACTTTTTTACGGGCACTATTGTCGAATGGTTACAGTTTTTCAACTATTTTTTTGCAAATTTTTAATCATATCATGCGTCATACTCGCCAAATCGTATTCGGGCTTCCATCCCCAATCCTTAGAAGCCTCAATAGAATCAATGCTTTTAGGCCAGCTGTCGGCGATTTGCTGACGGGAATCCGGCTTGTAGGAAATGGTAAAATCAGGCAAGTGTTTTTTGATTTCCAGAGCTATTTCCTTGGGTGAAAAACTAAAGCCGGAAAGGTTATAACTGGAACGTATTTTAACCTTCTGAGGATCAGCCTGCATAATGCCAATGGTGGCCTTTATCGCATCCGGCATGTACATCATTGGCAAAGTGGTGTTTTCGGATAAAAAACATTCGTAACTACCTGATTTTAAGGCTTCATGGAAAATGTGAACCGCATAATCCGTGGTACCTCCGCCGGGCGCCGATTTCCATCCAATCAATCCCGGATACCTTAAACTCCTCACATCCACCCCGAATTTGTTAAAATAGTATTCGCACCAGCGTTCTCCCGCCTGTTTACTAATGCCATAAACCGTGCTGGGCTCCATGATCGTGAATTGGGGTGTGTTTACGCTGGGGGTATTCGGACCGAAGACCGCTATCGAGCTGGGCCAGTATATTTTTTGTATGATCTTTTCCTTTGCCAGGTCCAGGATGTTGAACAAGCCTTGCATATTAAGGTCCCAAGCGAATTTTGGCATTTTTTCCGCTGTGGCTGATAAGAGTGCAGCCAGCAGATAAACCTGGGTGATTTTGTGGCGCTTCACGATCTGCAACAAGCCGTCAGCATTCATAACATCTATCACTTCAAAGGGGCCTTCCTTGGCTTGCTCGGTGATCTTCACATCCGATGCTACCACATTGTCGATGCCGTATATGTCCCTGAGGTTCTGAACCAGTTCTGTCCCTATTTGTCCGGATGAACCAATTACCAATATTTTATCGCTCATGCTCTGCTTTTAATTAAAGGCTAAATATCCTTAAAATTTCGGTTATTCAAAATTATTTCCTCTGAAATTATGAGCAGGAAGGGGTGATTAAGTGATGGGGTGATGGGGTGATGAGGTAGAATGGCCTAACTAGCGCTGGAAATTCATATTTCTTAGAAAGCTGATTTCCACTTCATCACCCCATCACTTCATCACCCCATTACCCCATCACCTTTTTCCTTATCTTTGCCCTGATTTTAAACCCCCGACACTATGTTACTGCAAAACAGAGTTAACAAAAAGGAGCTTAAAAAACGAATACAGGAAGAGACCCTCAAACGGATTACCGTTTCGTTTTACCGCTACGTTATTATTGACAATCCCGCAGAACTTCGCGACAGCTTATTTCTTCAATGGAATGCCTTGAAAATTCTAGGACGCATCTATGTGGCCCATGAAGGGATCAATGCGCAGATATGTGTGCCCGAAGAGAACTGGGAAATTTTTAAATACAACCTCGACCAGGATCCATTGTTTTCGAAGATGCCTTTGAAGATCGCTGTGGAAGATGATGGCAAATCGTTTTATAAACTGACTATTAAAGTGCGTCCAAAGATTGTTGCCGATGGATTGGATGATAATGCTTTTGATGTCACGAATGTCGGTAACCATTTAACCGCAAAAGAATTCAATCTTGCGATGGAAAATCCGGATACCATCATTGTCGACATGCGCAATCACTATGAAAGCGAAGTCGGCAAATTTATTGGCGCGATTACTCCCGATGCGGATACGTTCCGTGAAGAATTGCCGATGGTGATCGAGGAACTGAAAGATAAAAAGGACAAGAAGATCATCATGTATTGCACGGGCGGTGTGCGTTGCGAAAAAGCAAGTGCCTATTTGAAACACCACGGATTCAAAGATGTGAATCAATTACACGGTGGCGTGATCGATTACGTTCGTCAGATCAAAGCGGAAGGGCTGAAATCAAAATTCATCGGAAAGAATTTTGTATTTGATGAACGTGTGGGCGAAAGAATTACGGACGACGTGATAGCACAATGTCACCAATGCGGAGTCGCTTGCGATACGCATGTGAACTGCGCTAACGACGACTGCCATTTGTTGTTCATTCAATGTGAAGCTTGCGTCGAAAAGATGAAAGGCTGCTGCACTCCGGAATGTGTTCACATTGCATCACTTCCTTTGGAGGAACAAAGGGCTTTAAGAAAAGGCAGAAAGAAAGAAGATTGTCTTTCTGTTTATAAAAGCAGGTTGCGTCCGAATTTGAAAGAGGTGTTGGAGAAAAGAGGGGATAAATGAGATGGGAGTATTCCAATACATAAGCTCCCTTCTTTCCGGAAAAACAACGTCTAGTACACCGCGTTTTAAAGTAAATGGATGGAAAGACTATTGGAAACTTTTTGATGAGCTAATATCGCTATTGAAAGCTCAGGAAAAAGATGCGTGTGTTGCTGATTTTATACATGCGCAAAGGACCGTGAATGGATTGACCGACGGGTGGTTTGACTTTTTGGATGAATTTGAACGGATGATCACCAAACATCGACATCATATGACAAACGATCAATTAGAAATAGCGAATTGTTTGGCAGAAACGTTGAGAAAGACTTTAGCCCGAAATTCATTCGGATAGTACCGTATCTTTTTAATCCCCTCTCGTTATATTCCCATATAACGAGAAAAATGAAAAAAACTTCACTCTTACTATTTACTGCCCTGTTTCTGATTACTTCTTGTGCAACTACAAAATTGTCTTCACCAACCAGTTTGCAAGAATTGCCAGTTCCACCGGGAACAAAGAAAATAGCCGACAATCTTTACATCGATCAAGCCGAAATTAGGAATCTGGACTACTTAGAATTTCTGCATTGGACGTCGTCGACCTTTGGAAAAAACTCCGCTGAATACCAGCAAGCTCTTCCCGATCCGAAGGTTTGGGCAAAAGTTAATGCGAATTACGCGAAATTGGATTCTGTGTATTCAACGCATCCGGATTTTAGGCTGCAGATTGTTTTGGGCGTATCCAACCAACAAGCTAAATTGTTTTCAAAATGGCGTTCTGACCGCGTGATGGAATTTATGTTGATCAGAGACAAAGTGATAAAATATGAAACGGTATCAACGAAGGAATCCATGTTTACAATTGAGAAGTATTTCACCGGGAAATATCGTAACTTGCAACCAAGCCCTTATCTGCTTTTCTATCCGGAATATCGATTGTTGGATTCCACAGAAAACACAAGCACGGGATTCAAAACAATATGCGTTTACAAGAAATGGGAATGATTACAAGATTAAACACTTCTAAAATGATAAAGTCGTTCGGCTTACTGTCGATACTCATTTTGTTTTCTTTTTCATCCATGGGACAAACGGGTAAAAAAAAGCAGTCGAAGCCACCACCGCCGCCCCCTGCGGAGAAAAACAATGGTGTTGAGAAGAATCCAAGTTTTGGCAATTATTACAAGATCGCGGAATATGCGATCCGCGTGCCTTTCAATGAACAGCCCAATAAATCTCCTGTCGCAGAGAATACCATCTGTAAAGTAACCAGCTATCAATATGCTTATCCCAAACCGTCGGACGATATAAACATTCTGTATGGAATAGATGTCTGCGAGTTCAAAAGTGACACGGTATACAAGAATGCCAAATTGAAGATCGATTACCTGGCAGCCAACACCAAGAAGATGTATGAATCCGCTGCTAAAGGAAGTCTGATCAAAGAAGTGACCGGCGGAGCTGACGGAGCGTATTTCATCCGGCAAAAGATGCTGATCAAATCCAACGAGCTAGGGGAGATTTATCTAACCTCTTTGTATTTTATCAGCAGAGGAAATGTTGTGAGACTCTTCGTATTCACTCCCAATAGTGAGAGCAATACAAGGATAGATGAGTTTTTTGCTTCGGTTAAATTTGATTGAAAAAAATTATTTTACATTTCACATCTTCCGTCATCCATCTTCCATTTTATCTATCTTAGCACAAAACAATATTCCGTGCTCCGCTTACCATTAACCATTTTCCTATTAACCATTTTCCTTCCCCTCTCGGCTCAATACACCGTCGAAGGAAAAGTCACGGACGCATCCGGAAAACAAGCATTGGCATTCGTTAACATCGGGATTGTCGGCACTGAAAACACTGGTTCTTCCGATATTGACGGCAAATTCAAATTGAGTTCCGATCAACCCATTCTTGGAATTGTTTTCACTTATGTCGGCTACGAATCTTATAAATATACTTTGGGAGATGAAAAGGAAATTGTGGTGAAGATGCAAAAGAAATCCTTCGACCTGAACGCCGTCACCATTCGCCCTGGAGAAAATCCAGCTCATCGTATTATTAAGTTGGCGAGTAAAAATCGCGACAAGAACAATCCGGAAAAAATTCAGAGTTATACCTGCACAACCTACAGCAAAACCTATTGGGATCTGGTTTACAACAACGATGAGGTGAAGGATAAAAAAGATTCTCTTAAAACAGACTCCTTAAAATCCAGGCTCAGGATTTATTCTGAAAATTCTCATTTGCTGATGATGGAAGATGTGAAAGAACGAAAATTCCTTTACCCTGAAAATCTGAATGAGAAAGTCGTTGCGACAAAAGTTTCCGGTTTCAAGGATCCTTCTTTCACCGCTTCATCAACTGATCTGCAGCCGTTTAGTTTTTACGATGATTATTTTCAAGTGCTCGGAAAAGATTACCTGAACCCGATAGCGGGAGGAAGCACAAGCAAATATCTTTTCACTTTGGAAGATACGTTATTCCAGGGAAATGATTCGGTTTATATTATTTCTTACCGTCCCTTCAAAGGAAAGAACTTTGAAGCCTTGGAAGGGGTTCTATACATCAACACAAATGGTTACGCTATTCAGAATGTTATTGCGGCTCCATTTGAAAAAAGTCTGGCGGACATAAAAATACAGCAGCAATACAAACTAATAGACGGAATACAATGGTTCCCGGAACAATTGAATTACGAATTGCATTATAAAAAATATCCCACCAAATATGTCGGAATGAAACTCATTGGGAAGAGTTATATCGGAGATGTGAAATTAAATGCGGATCTGAAGAAAAAAGATTTCGGTTTCGAAACATTGGTCATAGAACCCAGCGCCACCCGAAAGGATAGATCTTATTGGGAAGAACACAGGATAGACACACTCGACAGCAGGGAACAGAAAACTTATAAAGTGATCGACAGTCTTGGGAAGAAGCAGCACTTCGACAGAGTGTTAAAAGTTTTTGAAGGGTTAACGACTCTTCAAATTCCAATCGGCCCCATAAGCATTGACCTGAACCGAATCTTGGGATTCAATGAATATGAAGTGATCAGAGGAGGAATAGGCTTGCACACGAACGACCGTTTGACCCGTTGGGGAAATGTGGGCGGATACATTGCATATGGCTATCAGGATTCGATCGTGAAATATGGAGTCGACGCGAAAGTGTTCTTGAAGAAAAATAGTCGGGATTATTACATCAAAGCCTTGTACTCAAGGGATATTTCCGAGCCGGCGAAAACGCAATATTTTTATACGAAATACAATTTTAACCGGAGTCAGATGACATCCAGGATGGACTATCTGGAGCAGAAAGAGATCTCACTGAATCTCCGCACCTTTAAATACCTGACGACCAACATTGCTTACAACGAGAGTTTCAGGATCCCTAAATACAATTATATGTTTTTGCCGGTATTGGACGATTCAACTTTTACCTCCATTGATTTCAAGTCGACCGAAATAAGGTTGAAAGGAAGGTATGCCTACAAAGAGAAATTCGTTCAGTCTTTCGGACAATTGTTGTCGGACGGAACAGAATATCCGGTCATATATTTTGCTTACACAAAGGGCCTGGATTTAAATATTCAAACCGCGAAATACGATTATGATAAGATCTCTTTGGGGATAGAAAAATCATTTCTGATAAAAAACCTAGGCCACACCAAAATTTTGCTGGAAGGCGGTTACATGACGGGAAGTGTCCCTTATTCGTATTTGTTCAACGGAAACGGAAGTAATGCTAATGGAAATTATATATACGTGGAGAACACTTTTCAAACCATGGGATTGTATGAATTTGTTTCAGACCGATATGTAAATTTATTCTTCTCCCATAGTTTCGGATCCTTGTTGTTCAAGCGTCCTAAATTCAAGCCCCAATTTGTGATCTTTACAAATGCGGGTTTCGGAAATTTGGAAAACAGACAACAGCATTCTCATTTGGGATTCAAGACGATGGAAAAAGGATTTTATGAAAGCGGGCTGCTCATCAACAACATTGTCCGTATTAATTATTACAACATTGTTTACTTAGGTTTGGGAGGAGGCGCCTTCATGCGATATGGTCCTTATGCAGATTCCGACTGGGATAGAAACCTCGCTTACAAGCTTTCCCTGGTCCTTACTTTCTGAGCTTTCCCTTTTTGTATTGGTATTATCATTAACTTCGAAAAGAAAACGTTCCCGATAGCTATCGGGATTTTGAAGATATTTATATTTATGTGGGCTTTCCTCGGCAGGTTTATTTTAAAGAACAGAGCAGGTATCATTGTTTTGCTTTTGGGGCTGACAGTGATTTTTGGTTTTTATGCATCCAAAGCAGAACTCTCCTACGAAGCACCCAATCTTTTGCCTTCCCACGATACCACCGCATTAGAGTATAAGAAATTTAAAAAGCAGTTTGGCCAAGATGGAGCAGTCATGGTGCTTGGGATTTCAGATAGTACATTATACACCCTGAAAAATTTCAATGAATGGTATGATCTGGGCGAAGGATTAAAAAAGGCTTGGGGGGTGCAAGAGATCGTATCTGTTGCCCGTTTGCAAACCCTGGTCAAAAACGACAGTCTGCAAAAATTTGAAAACTTACCGCTTCTTTCCCGAAAGCCTCAGTCGCAGGCAGAAGTAGATAGCATTAAAAATGCCGTTTTGAATTTACCATTTTACAGTGGGATTATCTATAACGAAAGTGCTCATTCGACATTGATGGCTATTACGTTCGATAACAAACTACTCAACACAAAAAATCGTCTGGTGATTGTGGATTCGATTGTTTCGGAGGTCGAAAGATTTACTGCTAATACCCATATTCAAGTTAGTTATTCGGGAATGCCCTATATAAGATCGGCAGTGGCGCGAATGATACAAGAGGAGACAAAATTATTTACAGGTCTTGCTTTACTGGTTACAGCGATCATTCTTATGCTTTTTTTTAGATCTGCTTTGCCGGTGCTGTTTTCGTTGATTGTGGTTTCCATAGGCGTAGTGTGGTCGATCGGCATTCTGTTTCTTTGCGGTTATCAGATATCGGTGCTTACCGGTTTAATTCCTCCTCTGTTAATTGTGATCGGGATCCCGAACTGTATTTTATTACTCAACAAATACCATACTGAATTTAGACTGCACGGAGATAAAATGCTTGCATTGTCGGGCTCCATCGAAAAGGTTGGGATTTCTCTTTTTCTGGCAAACATTACTACCGCCATCGGATTTGCTGTTTTTTGTTCGACAGATAGTAAGCCGTTGTTTGAATTCGGATTGATCTCTTCTGTGAGCGTTATGCTTACTTATGTGATTTCTCTTTTCCTGGTTCCCATCGTGTTTAGTT
>JBKJQG010000164.1:0-6815 GCA_046594925.1 Bacteroidia bacterium | reverse complement strand
TTACGATAATTCGCAATTCCGTTTGCTACTGTCCATTTGATGTACGCGCTTTTCAAATCAGTTGCTTCGCATGTGTTGATGTTCACTTTTTTAATTTTGGATTCATCTATATCAATGCCTGCGAAGCGGCTGATTTGAAAAGTCCATACATCAAATGGACCGTGGCAAATGCCATTGTGAATTATCGTAAGAACCACGGAAAATACAAAACTGTTGATGAAATCAAGAAAACAGATTTGGTAGATGAGGAAACATACCGTAAAATTGCACCCTACTTGATTGCAGATTGAAAATTGTAAGATTGTAAATTAGATAAAGCTCATAACGGAGCGAGTCCCCCTTCGAAGGGGGCAGGGGGATGAACACGAATGTTAATTGAAAGTAAAATGCTAGAAGCTAAGATTAAAGCCACAATAAGAGACGTAGCCGATTTTCCGAAACCCGGAATCCTCTTCAAGGACATCACTCCCATTTTTCACGATCAGCAATTGTGCAATGAGATCGTTGCAGAGTTTGCCGACCGCCTGAAAGGTAATAATATCAATGCCATTGTAGGAATAGAAAGTCGCGGCTTTTTATTCGGATTTGCTTTGGCGAACAAGATGAACATTCCTTTTATCTTGGTTCGTAAAGCCGGAAAACTTCCTTATAAAAAGATCTCCTACGAATACGATTTAGAATATGGAAGCGCAAAAGTAGAAATGCAAGTAGACGAAATTCAACCGGGTTGGAATGTATTGATCCATGACGATTTATTAGCGACAGGCGGGACAGCAGAAGCAGCTGTAAAATTAATTCAAATGCAAAAAGGAAATGTTGCAGGATTTGCTTTTGTTGTGGAATTAGATTTTTTAAAAGGCAGAGAGAAACTTTCTCCTTATTCTGATAATATTATTAGTCTGGTGAATTATTAGAATTACTGTAAAACAATTTTTTGTACGTCTCTTTCTCCCTCAGAAATTATTTTCATGAAATAAGTTCCTTTGGCTTGACTGCTTAGGTCGATTTCCTGATTGCTGTTTTTTACAGAAATGTTTTCTAAGACACAGTTTCCGAGAACATCATAAACACAAATTTTTGTTTCGGCAGTCTTATTTTTTAAATTGATTGTGAATATTCCGGAAGAAGGGTTAGGGAAAATTCTTTCATCGCTTATCTCTTTTTTCTCTTCCATGCCAACTGAGACATCAACATTATATCGTGCTATAGCAAAATCGTAGTTAGAGATGCGAGTGTATCCCGCCACCACAATTTTGTTATCACTCTGCATGGCCACTGAAGCTCCATAATCATATGAGCTTCCGAAATCAGTTAATATTATTCCACTGAAGCCAAAGGTGGAATCTAAACTACCATCGTTGTTGAAGCGGATTAATGCAAAATCTCCATTACCTCCATTGTTACTTCCTCCTGCAGCCACAATTTTGTTATCAGTCTGAATGACTACTGAGCTGAACCCATCACCAGCGTTTCCGAGATCCATAGTTATTTTCCCGTCATAGTCAAATGTAGTATCCAAGCTGCCATTGCTATTATAGCGAACTATAGCAAAATCATAGTAGGAAGAACTATTGAAACTACTGCCCGCCACTACAATTTTGCCATCACTCTGCAAGGCTAAAGAATAGCCCGAATCATTAGAAGTTCCTATAGCCGTAGTAACTTTTCCACTTGAGCCAAAAGTGCTATCCAAAGTGCCGTTGCCGTTATAGCGCACAATAGCAAAATCTTTTGCCGTGCCAACGTTACTTTCTCCTGCCATCACAATTTTGCCATCACTCTGCAAGGCTAAAGAATAGCCCGAATCATTAGTTCCGAAATCCGTAGTCACTTTTCCACCTGTTCCAAATGTGTTATCCAAACTCCCATCGCTGTTGTATCGCACTATAGCAAAATCACGGTTAGGATAACTACATACTCCCGCCACCACAATTTTGTTGTCACTCTGGATAATTACTGAATGGCCAATGTCAGCAAGGCTACCGAAATCCGTTAATACCTTTCCTCCGGAGCCAAAGCTATTATCCAATGTTCCATTACTGTCATAGCGGACTAAAGTAAAATCATAGCCAGTGAAATTCTTACTATAACCCGCCACCACAATTTTTCCATCATTCTGAATAGCGACAGAAGAATAACCGTCCTCACTAATTCCTCCAAAATCCGATGTATCTATTCCCCCAAAGCAAAAAGTATTATCCAATGTGCCATCGCTGTTGTAGCGAGCTAAAGCAAAATCATAATTGTAAGGGCAACAAGCATTGCTGCTACTTTTACCCGCCACTACAATTTTGCCATCACTCTGGAGGGCGACTGATTGTGCATAATCATTTGTACAATCTCCTAAATTCGTGATTACTTTTCCACCTGTTCCAAAGCTATTATCTAATGAGCCTGGCTGTGCATTGACAGAAAATTTTAAAAGGAAAAGAAAAACAAAAAGTAAAATATTTTTCATTGTAAAGATTTAGTACAAAGCTATGCCGAGAATTCCCCTCATCCTTCTGATTTTCGCTAAGCCCCTAGTTTTAATAGCCAATTAGCATTGATGAATTTAATAGATAAATCAAAATCATTATGCTCAGCATAAGTTCCGCGCGATTTATTTGATAACAAAAGAACCAAAACTCAATAAAATTTATATTTTTGTCTCTCTCAAAAAAACGACAACATGGACTTTAGCATAAATGAAAATCAGAAGATGATCGCCGACATGATCAAAAAGTTCGGGGAAGATCACATCCGCCCGAAGATGATGGAATGGGACGAATCACAGGAGTTCCCTGTTGAAGTGTTCAAAAAGCTGGGAGAATTGGGATTGATGGGCGTTTTGGTGCCTGAGCAATACGGCGGATCCGGATTTTCTTATACAGAATATGTAACAGCAATTGTTGAATTGTCAAAGATCTGCGGATCGATCGGATTGTCGATGGCCGCTCATAACTCTTTGTGCACAGGACATATCCTGGCTTTCGGAAATGAAGAACAAAAGAAAAAATACCTTCCGAAATTAGCAACAGCTGAGTGGATAGGTGCATGGGGACTGACGGAAACAGGAACAGGATCCGATTCAGGCGGGATGACCACCACGGCGAAAAAAGACGGGGACTATTTCGTAATCAATGGATCCAAGAACTTCATCACGCACGCGATCAGCGGAAATGTCGCGGTAGTTATCGTGCGGACCGGTGAAAAAGGGGATTCAAAGGGAATGTCTGCTTTCATCATTGAAAAGGGAACTCCGGGTTTTAAATCCGGTAAAAAAGAGAATAAATTAGGAATGCGTGCATCGGAAACAGCAGAGCTGATTTTCGACAACTGCCGTGTTCACAAGGATCAGATGATGGGCAAAGAAGGAGAAGGATTTGTGCAGGCAATGAAAGTGTTGGATGGCGGACGTATCTCCATCGCTTCTCTGGCCGTAGGGATTGCAAAAGGAGCTTTTGACTGCTCTTTGAAATATTCCAAGGAAAGAGAGCAATTCGGGAAACCGATCTCCCAGTTTCAGGGAATTGCCTTCAAATTGGCGGATATGGCTACAGAGATAGAAGCTGCGGAATTGCTGACCTATTATGCGGCTGACAAGAAGAACAAAGGCGAAAAAATGACCAAGGAAGGGGCTTATGCTAAATATTATGCTTCCGAAGTATGCGTTAGAGCGGGTAACGAGGCGGTACAGATCTTCGGAGGATATGGGTATACAAAGGACTTTCCGGCAGAGAAATACTACCGCGACAGCAAGCTTTGTACTATCGGGGAAGGGACTTCAGAGATTCAAAAGCTGGTAATTGCGAGAGAAATCATGAAATAAGGGCGTGTTTTTTGAAAAATTCACAACTCATTATCCATAATTCATAACTTTGTATTATATTTGCATCCCGAATTTATAATTCAGGAATTCAACAGATCTAAAATTCTAAAATTTAAAACATGCTAATAGTACCAGTTAAAGAAGGCGAAGCAATCGAAAAAGCACTGAAAAAATTCAAAAAGAAATTTGAAAAAACAGGTGTTGTAAAAGAATTACGTGAGCGTTCAAAATTCACTAAACCTTCTGTGGTATTCCGCGAAGCAAGAATCAAAGCGGTTTACAAAGAGAAAATGCAACGTAACGAAGAAGCATAGTTTCTTCTGTTTCTTAAATATTTCCCAAAGAGGAAAAATTTACTGGTTTACCGATAACTTTAAAAAGTTATCTGCGTTTAACAAGTACATTTTTCCTCTTATTTATTTATGGAAGCAAGCCGGGATAGTTTTTTAAAATACCTTCAATTCGAAAAACGGGTGTCACCCCATACTGTTACGGCCTATTCAAGTGACCTCGACCAGTTTTTTATTCACCTTCAGACCAATTACCAGGTAAAAGATCTTTCGGAGATCAATCACATTCTTGTTCGCAATTGGATAGTTGAGCTGATGGACCAAAAGATCAGCCCCCGTTCGGTCAATCGTAAGATCACCACCCTTAAAACCTTTTATAAATACCTCTTGAGACAGAACACGGTGTCCGAAAACCCTATGCTCAAGATCATTTCACCGAAGACATCCAAGCGTTTGCCCGTTTTTGTTGAGAAGGACAATATGAATACGCTTCTCGACACTATTCCTTTTGGGGAGGACCTGGAAGGTGTGCGCAACAAGCTCATTATTGAACTGTTTTATGCCACGGGTATTCGTCTTTCCGAGCTAATCACCCTTAAGCAGGCGAATGTGGATCTGGAAGCTTGTCAGATCAAAGTCCTTGGAAAACGAAACAAGGAAAGAATACTTCCTTTTAATAGCCAGATCCGGGATAGCATCCAGCTTTACATGAACAAAAAGCCGGGTCTGCCAGGCGAATTCCTTTTTCAGCTGAAAAGTGGAAAAAAAATGTACGAAAAATTTGTAAACCGTATCGTTAATAAGTACCTTTCAGAGGTAACTACATTAGATAAAAAGAGTCCACATGTTTTGCGTCACACATTTGCCACTCACATGCTTAACAATGGCGCAGACTTGAATGCTATTAAAGAATTATTGGGACATGCCAATCTTGCTGCAACACAAGTATACACGCACAACACCGTGGAAAAATTAAAGACCGTTCACAAACAGGCTCACCCTAAGGGCTAGGGGAAATGGGGGTTTTGGGTCGGGACGAAAATAAGATAACATAACAAAAACAATAAGGGATGTAGAAATCGATTCCCCATCTCACTAAATGAATAAATCACTAATTTAAAAACAGGAGGATAAGGTATGACAGTTCAAATTCAATCATTGCACTTTGATGCAGACAAAAAATTACTGGCTTTTGTAGAAGAGCGCGTAGAAAAATTAACCCTTTACTATGACGGGATCATAAAGAGTGAAGTCATTCTGAAACTAGACAAAGGAGAGTCGGTAGACAACAAAATTGCCGAGATAAAATTACACATTGCAGGGAACGATCTGTTCGCCAAAAAGAACTGCAAAAGCTTCGAAGAAGCCATTGATACTAGCATTGATGCCTTAAAAGCACAAGTGAAAAAGCATAAGGAAAAAGCAAAAGGCCTATAAGCAATTCTAAATTTGACTTCTCCCAAATCCCCCCTCCATTTGGAGAGGGGGTAGGGGTGAGGTTGGGGGAACGTTAATTTTTAACCAACACAGGAGTTCTTCTGTATTCTTCATCCACAATATTCTTCCCCATTGTACCTTTGAACCTTTTCATTCTGTTCTCTCTCTCAACCAGCGATACAAAAAGGCCGGCATAGGCTGATTCCGCATCAATTTCCGGCAATTGATTTTTCATATTGATATGTTTATAGGAAAGGGTGATGATTTCCACATCCGGAAATTTTTTCTTGATATACCCTTTTAAGAGGTAAGCTTGGTAATGGTCTGTTGCTAGTGCGATCCTTTTAAAACCAAGGCTTCTGGCCATTTGCACCGAATAGAAAATATTCTCTGTGCTATGTTCAGCCTCTTCTTCCGCAAAGGTATGCTCAGCCGGAATGCCCATTGAATCTGCATAGATCTTCATTACTTTCCCTTCAATGTAAGGCGTGTATACAGCTGATCCTGAGAAAATGATGTTCTTGGCAATCCCGCGGTCGAAAAGGCATTTGGCCCAAAGAAGCCTGGCTTTCAGTACGGTTTTTAAGGACACGTCCTGGTAAGGAACACCAGGAACAATGATCACATCATAAGGATTTGCCGCTTTTTCATTCAATTTGTCGGCGTCTTTTTTTGATTTTTCGTAGCTGCAAAGCAGAATAAATGCGCAGCTGAGGAAAGCAGGTGTTGAGAGCGAGCGGTTCATAGGCCAGGTTTTTTAGTTTGCCTCTCTCCAGTTCCTGCGCACTTTCTCGTTCTTTTTAAGGAAACGGATGGCAAAAACAAGGATAGAGTGTAAAGGTTAAACCATGACTTTGGGGCTGTTTTGATGTTGAATGAAAACGGACCCAGCATGGGCATATTGTCTGGATTCCTTTATTCGCTTCTGATTAGCGGTAAAGGACTTGTTTGTGTCTGCGGAGGATAGAACACAATGCTTTAAAATAAAAATGGACAAAAATCCTCGTCTTACCGAACATTTAGCTAACTTTGCCCCCTCAAAATCAGGGGGGAAGCATTTTTTTTGAAAAAAAACCTCAAAACTTTTGTTACTCCGCAAATGTTTTCTAAATTTGCAATCCTTTTTCAAGGGGGTAGTGTATTTTGTCCAAGCATAAACTTTGAAGTTCTTTTAAAATATAGTATTACAAGGTATTGCCGATGTAGCTCAGTTGGCCAGAGCAGCTGATTTGTAATCAGCTGGTCGGGGGTTCGAATCCCTCCATCGGCTCTTTTTT
>JBKJQG010000301.1:0-11519 GCA_046594925.1 Bacteroidia bacterium | reverse complement strand
GCTTTATTGTGATCAGAACAACCTTGTGGAAGCAGAAAAATATCTCTTGAAAGGATTGGCAGTCTCCACAGACCTAGGAGCCATTTACATTCAGAAAGACCAACAGCATAGTTTAAGCAAAGTTTATGCAAAGACCAACAAGTATGAGCTCGCGCTGAAGCATTACAAAGCTTATGTAGCGATCAAAGACACGTTGATCAACGAAGAGAACCTGAAGAAAACGGTGCAATCTCAATTGCAATACGAGTTCGATAAAAAAGAAGCTGTGACCCAAGCAGACCAGGAGAAAAAGAACACCATAGCCTTGAAAGAAAAACAGCGCCAGCAGGTATTGATCTCCTCTATCGGTTCCGGATTATTCTTCCTGATATTGCTTGCGGGTGTAATCTTCCGGAATTTACGCATCAACAAAAAAAAGAACAAAATCATTTCGCATCAGAAAGAACTGGTAGAAGAAAAACAGAAAGAGATCCTCGACAGCATTCGTTATTCATTGCGGATCCAAAGAAGTTTACTTCCTACAGAAAAGTACATTGAAAAAAGCATCAACCGGTTAAAAAAAGAATGAAAGCGCTGAGACCCACCTATCATTCGATGCTCTTACTTCTGTTTCTGACAGGATGGAGTCCGCTTGCTTTTTCCCAGGAAAAGCAGATCGACTCCACGACCAAGCTCATCAATACCGAGAAAATCGATTCCCTCAAAGCGTCCCGCATGATCGACCTGGCATGGCTTTACGGAAAGAACTCAAAAGACGATTCGGCAATCGCTATCACCAACCGGGCTTTGACGATAGCTGAAAAAATTAATTCCCCTTTTACCATTGGTCGTTCCCTTAACAACCTGAGCTGGTTTTATTATCAAAAAGGAGACGCCGCGCAATCGCTTGAATTGGGTCACAAAGCAGTTAGGATTTGGGAGGAGCTGACAGCGAATCCGGACATACGAGCGGATTCAAGTGCTAACCGGGCAAAGGCTTCCAGCTTCGGGAATTTGGGAACCATTTACCGGAATCAGGGAAATTACACAAGAGCATTGGAATGCCTCATTAAGGCCATCAAGATCAGCGAGCTTTTGAACGATCAAGACGAAACCGCCAGGCATTTAGGCAACATGGGACTGATTTATTCCGATCAGAAAGACTACGAAAAAGCACTTCAGTATTACTTCAAGGCCTTGAAGATCGACGAAAAGAGCAAATCAAAAACAGGTTTGTCCTTCCGGTTGGCCAACATCGGAATCATCTATTTCGAAATGAAGAACTATGCAAAGGCTTTGAACTATTACATCCGTGCACTAAAGCTCAGTGAGCAGATGGGAGATCAGCGGAAAGTAGCCCGAAATTTGGGGAACATTGGGAACATCTATACAATGGAAGCCCGGTACGACATAGCCTTCAATTATTATTCAAAAGCATTGAAGATAAACGAGGAGATTAAAAGCCAGAATGGAATCACCATTCAGTTGGGGAATATCGGCTCGCTGCTGCTAAAAGAAAAAAAATACCTGGAGGCGGAACCTTACCTGTTGAGAGCGCTGGACATCGACACCACCATCGCTTACATGAAACATGCGGAGGACACTTATAAGAACCTGGAGCAATTGTACACAGCAACGCGCGATTTCAAAAAAGCATTTCAGTTCTACACGGCCTACATAACCGTGAGAGATTCCCTCTTCAATACCGATCAGATCAATGAGATCACACGCCAGGAAATGAATTACGAATTTGAAAAGAAAGAAGCCGTGACACAGGCCGAACAGGATAAAAAGGATGCCGTAACGATGGAAGAAAAGAAGAGACAGCAAATCATCCTTTATGCAATCTGCATCGGGATATTACTGGTCCTGACCTCTTCTGTTGTCATTCTTCGCAGCCTCCGGACCAACAAGGTCAAAAACAGGATCATTTCCAAGCAGAAAAGAGAAGTGGAGGAAAAACAACGGGAAATACTTGATTCCATCAGGTATGCAAAGCGAATCCAGCGCTCCTTGCTGCCCACTGAAAAATATATCGACAAAAGTTTGAATAGATTAAAAAATGACATAAATTAGCCCCATGGAAACAACTGCAACAGAAACAAAGAACTTTTTCATCCTTTACAAGCCGAAAGACATTGTAAGCGGGGATTTTTATCACGCGATTGCCCACAAGCCGACCGGGAGCAAGAACGAACTATTTTACATGTGTACGGCAGACTGTACAGGCCACGGAGTACCGGGAGCTTTGATGAGTATGGTGGGGATTTCTCATTTGAATGAATCCATCATCGAAAAGAACCTCATCCATCCGAATGACATCCTTGACAACATGCGTAAAGGAATCATTGCTTCCCTGAACCCGGAAGGTAGCGAGGAAGAGAGTAAAGATGGTATGGACTGCGTATTGTGCGCCTACGATTTCGAAAACATGAAACTGGAATTTGCCGCTGCAAACAACCCACTTTGGCTGATTAGAAATGGCGAAATGCAAGAATTCAAACCGGATAAAATGCCGGTGGGAATGTACCATTCCAAAGCAGCACCTTTCTCCTTACAAACGATCGACCTGAAAAAAGGAGACATCATTTATACCTTCACCGACGGATATGCCGATCAATTCGGTGGCGAAAAAGGTAAAAAATTCAAATACAAGCAACTGCAGGAAAAATTGCTTCAAATAAAAGACCTTCCTTTGAGTGACCAGAAAGCCATTCTTGACAAAGACTTTGAAAAATGGAAAGGAAATCTGGAACAAGTGGATGACGTATTGATCATCGGAGTTAAGATCTGATAGTTTCAATGAGACAACAACGAAAGCCCTTGATTTATCAGGGGCTTTTTATATTTTAAACCAACCATGAAAAAGTTCCAACTGTGTTTGTTTCTGTTCATCTGCTTTTCTCCTGGCGTTTCTAACGCTCAATCTACGAGAGCGGATTCATTAAAACAGCAGTTGCTGAAAGCGACTCACGATACCACCAGAGCCACGCTACTGAGTAGTCTTGCAGAGGCCGAGAGCGAGGAAGGAGTCTGGCAAAAATACAATTCCGAGGCACTGGCACTTGCCGAAAAAAACATTCCTGGTGCAAAAGGAAAAGAACGCCGGGCTTTTCTGAGAGTAAAAGCAGCTGCCCTCAACAATGGCGGATACGACAAAGAAACGAAAGGAGATTTGAGCACTGCACTCATCTACTATTCCGAAAGTTTAAAGATCGAAGAAGAATTACAAGATGAGGTCAGCATTGCCATAGTACTCAACAACATTGCCGACATATATGAAACACAAGGCTACGTTTCCCGCGCACTGGATTATTATTCCCGAAGCCTGAAGCTGAATGAAAAACGGAACAACAAGATCGGGATCGCGCAGGCCTACAACAACATTGGATTCATATACAGCAATCAAGGTGATCTCGACAAGGCACTGGAATTTTATCAGAAAAGTTATAAGATCAAAAAAGAGCTCAACAACAAACAGGGGCTCGCACTGAGTTTGAGTAACATCGGTTACATCCTTCAAAAAAAGAAATCGTTTTTCAAGGCGATGTCCTATTACTTGCTGGCTCTCAAATCAGCGACGGAAATAAAAGACAAAGAATTGATGTCGCAGATCCACACAAACATTGGCGGCATTTTACAACTGCAGGGCGATGAAGAAATGGCCATTAAAAATTTCCGGACCGGATTGAGACTGAGTCAGGATGTCGGCGACAAAGATGGACTAGCTCATCATTCCAACAGTCTGGGGAAGATCTATCTGTCTAAAGGATTACCAGACAGTGCTTTGTATTTCGGAACTCGATCGATGGACTATGCAAAAGAAATTGGTTCACCTTTATTGATAAGTCATGCCGCCGAGCTTCTCAAAGACAGCTACAAAGCGAAAGGCAATGCCGCAAAAGCCCTGGAATATTTTGAACTTTATTTCAAGATGAATGATAGCATCAGCAATGAAGAAACAAAAAAAGCCACTTACAAGCAACAGTTGACCTATGAGTACGACAAAAAAGAAACGCTGGCAAAAGCAGAACAGGAAAAGAAAGACGTGGAGAATGCTTCTGCCATCAAACGTCAGCGCATCCTTACCTGGTCGATTGGCATAGGCTTGTTAATGGTGATCATTTTTTCAGTGTTTCTTTACAAACGTTTTTTACTCACACAAAAACAAAAGAAGATTATTGAAGAACAAAAAATGATCGTGGATGAAAAGAACACAGAGATCCTCGACTCCATCACTTATGCCAAACGCTTGCAGGACGCCATCCTTCCTCCTCTCAAGGATGTAAAAGAACAGTTTCCGCATTCCTTCATACTCTTCAAACCAAAAGACATTGTCGCCGGAGATTTCTATTGGTTCGAGCAGCTGCATGAATTAACCTTGTTTGCAGCTGCCGATTGTACCGGACACGGAGTTCCCGGAGCTATGGTGAGTGTGGTCTGTTCCAACGCATTGAACCGTGCCGTAAAAGAATTCAAGATCACGGAGCCCGGAAAAATTCTGGATAAAGTCAGAGAACTGGTCGTAGAAACCTTTCAGAAAAGCGAAAGCGATGTGAAGGATGGAATGGACATATCCCTCTGCAGCTATAATAAAAAAACCAATCAGCTCCAATGGGCGGGAGCAAACAATCCGCTCTGGCTGATCCGGAATTCCGAATTAACTGAATACAAAGCCAACAAACAACCGATCGGAAAAACAGACAACCCCGCTCCTTTCACCACACACACATTGCAAATGCAAAACAAGGATTCAATCTTCCTTTTCACGGATGGCTACGCGGATCAGTTCGGAGGTCCGAAAGGAAAGAAATTCAAATACGCTGCATTCAAAGAGATCCTTTTATCGATTCAGGAATTGCCGGCCGAAGAGCAGCTAAACGAACTCAACACGGTGATCCAAAACTGGAAAGGCAAACTTGAGCAAGTGGATGACATCTTGGTTATTGGTGTTAATAGGATAGAGAGCTGGGATACTGAGTAGGATGGAACGCTGATGACGCAGATCAGGCGGATTTGATTACTAATAAAAATGAGGTTTAATCGCTCATTTTTTGCTTTCTTACTTTACTCCGTGATCACTATCCTTTTCCGCAATAGTATTCCTAATGAGTTTCTGATAATCGTATTAATTGTAGTTGCAGTCTACCCACACCCTTTTGGCAGAGCCATCTTTCATATTAGTTTTTTTGTATTACTTATTGTACATTTAGCATGTAAATATGAAACGGTCAGTACTCACTTTTTTTATTTTTTTATCGCTTTTTTCTGTCGAGGCATCCGCACAAAACGTGGATTCACTTTGGCGTGTTTACAACGACACAAAAAATCCGGACAGCATCAGGTTGTTTGCCTTCAATGACATTGCCTGGAGCTTGCTGTATACCAACCCCGACTCTACATACATCCTGGGTCACATGGAGTTGGAGATGGCCCGTGCGAAAAAGATCAAGTATTGGGAAACCAAAGCCCTGAATACGATCGGTGCCTCCTATCAGATCAAAGGAAACTACATCAAAGCCATCGACTTCTATCAGCAATGTCTCAAGATCCGCGAAGAGCTCAAGGACCTCCCCGGAGTTGCTTCTTCTCTGGCCAACATTGGAAGCATTTACATCAACATCGATCAGTTCGCCAAGGCACTGGAATACCAGCAGCGGAGTTTAAAACTCGCTGAAGAAATGAAAAGCATGGCCAGCATCGCCAGCTCCCTGAACAACATCGGGATCATCTATCAAAACCTGGCTGATTATCCGAAAGCCCTTGATTATAATCAACGGAGTTTAAAGGCCTACGAAGAACTCGGGGATAAACAAGGCATAGCTGCTTCCTGCGCCAACATTGGTAACACCTATGCTACCATGGGCGACAATGGCAAAGCATTGGAGTATCAATTGAAAAGCAATGCGATCGCACGGGAAATGGGTGACAAATTCGGAGAGTCTACTTCCCTTACCGCTATTGGTAAAACTTACATGAAGCAGAAAAAATTTCCTCTGGCTCTGGAATGCCTGAACCGATCCAATGCAATCGCAAAAGAAACCGAAGACATTCTTTCCGAAAAAGAAGTGACCGAAGTACTTTATGAGACTTACAAGGAAATGGGCAATTATACCAAAGCTCTTTCTTTTTATGAAAGATTCATTATTTTGAAGGATAGCATGCTGAGAGACGACAATCAAAGACTGATCGCCAACAAAGAATTGGAATATCAATATGAGAAAAAAGCTGCGGCCGACAGTGTTGTAAATGCTGAAGAACGAAAAGTCACCCACGCCTTGATCCTTGCAAAGAATGCACAGATAGAACAAGACAACACACAAAAATGGGCTTTGTATGGCGGGCTTTGCCTCCTCCTTCTTTTCGGGGCCTTGATGTACAACCGGTTCCGGATCACCATCAAACAAAAAAACATCATCGAAGTTCAGAAACTCGAAACCGAAAAACAAAAAGCCATCATCGAAGAAAAGCAAAAGGAGATCCTCGCTTCCATCTCTTATGCTAAACGTTTACAGGAAGCCATCCTTCCGCCGCACAGCCTAATCAAACAGCACCTGCCCGATTCTTTTTTCTTTTACAAACCCAAAGACATTGTCGCCGGCGATTTTTACTGGATGGAGAATGATCAGAAAAACAGTAACGGTTTGCTCTTTGCGGCTGCTGATTGCACGGGTCATGGTGTTCCCGGAGCCATGGTTAGTGTGGTTTGTTCCAATGCCTTGAACAGAACCGTGAATGAGTTCGGGATCACGCAGCCGGGAGAAATTCTCGACAAAGTAAGTGAACTGGTGGTAGAAACTTTTGAAAAAAGCGAGAGTGAAGTGAACGACGGGATGGACATCTCTCTTTGTTATTTGGATAAAAACAAAAACGAATTACAATGGAGCGGTGCAAACAATCCGCTTTGGATCATCCGCAACAAATCTTTAATCGAGTACAAACCGAACAAACAGCCGATCGGAAAAGTAGATGCTCCTGTTCCTTTTATTACACAAAACATCCAGCTTCAAAAGGGCGATCTGCTCTACCTCTTTACGGACGGGTATGCCGATCAGTTTGGCGGGGAAAAAGGAAAAAAATTCAAATTGTCCAGCTTACAGGAACTCTTCCTCGCGAATTGCCACCTTTCCATGGACGAACAATTGGCGGCGGTTGATAAGACACTTAGTGAATGGAAGGGGAAAATCGACCAGGTGGATGACATTCTCATCATCGGAATCAGAATATAAATGTTCAAACGGATCTTAAATATTGGTGTTTCCGCTTTGAATGATGAAGCGTTGAACCGTAAGATCAGGATCAGCAACCTGATCGCAGTAATTTCCATTATCACCATACTCGGTTTTCTTCCACTCGCCATTTCTTTGCAATTATACTTGTCGCTTGCTTTGCTTTTCTTTTTCACTGCTGCATCCTTAATGAATTTCATTTTTCATGCTTATAAAATGCATAACACGGCTTTCTTCTTTTACATTGCTTGCGGTTATTTCTATTTTATTTGTTCGACACTCACATTCGGACTTGTTTCCAATCTTCACTTTTTCATGCTCATTTTGTGTATGCTCGCTGTGGTATTATTCGACAATAAAACGATCATAAAACTATTCATCGGAATGGCGATACTTGCTTTTTTTACTCTCCGCTGGTACATGGAAGATAAAGAAGGCTTTATTGGCTTCCCTCCCGAAATGAAACCACTGGAAGAAAAAGTGGGGAGTATTGTTCTGTTCCTTCTTTTCGTCACAACTTCTATCTTTTTCATCTTTTTTAAGAACCAGCACCTGAACTTCCAAAAGGACATTTTGATCCAAAAAGAGATCATTGAGGAGAAGAATAAGGACATCACGGCATCCATTACCTATGCAAAAAGGATACAACAATCCCTCCTGCCGACCGATAAATACATAGATAAAACCATTCGGCGGTTAAGGAAAAAACAGGACTAAATTGGCCTTTTTTCGGCTCGAAATTACCAAAAATGTCAACATCTTATTGATTTTCAACACATTGCAAATTTCTGCCCTACTTTTAAGATTCACCGTCAAAAAACTCCATTCATCTATGGTTTTTCAACAATCATAGGTGCCTGTAAATCAATTGTCTAAATAATGGGCTGTTAATAACTGTAATGGGATATTCCTTCGTACCTTTACTCTCCCATCAATACTAAAATAACATGTTTGAGATCTTAAAAAGCTTTGAGTCGAAGTATGGCCACCTGAAAAAAAAGGGATTGACAATTGAAGGATTGGCAATGGTTGACGTTAAAAAGAAGAAACATGTTATTAAGATCAGCCGACCGTTGATCTTTGATAACCGCCAGCTTCCAAAGAAATTTGAAGGCCTGGATATCAAGACAAACATCAAGTTGAATGATGACATGCCGACGGAATTCAAAGTTGACCGCACTCAACCTGATTGGCACAAGACTCAATACATCTGGGCTCCGGAGCGTTTTGAGAAATATGTGAACCGTTGCGAAAAAGAATTGAAATCGCAATTGAACAGCCCGACCATGTCGAAACAGGATTTATTGGACGCATTGTGTTTCGGTAATTTCGAAGAGCACAAGCAAAAAAGTCTGGCATTGATCAAAGAAGGTAAATTACCAGCTTATCACGAGAACTAATTGAATTAATATAAGGGTTAAACATTTGGTTTAATTGAGTCCTACAGCGATGTGGGACTTTTTTATTTTCTATATTTGTCGGACGGAGGTGATGGGGTGATGGGGTGATGAGGTGATGAAGTGATGGGGTGATAGGGCGATGGGGTGATGGGGTGATGAAGTGATGGGGTGATGAAGTGATGAAGTGATGAAGTGATTGGGTGATGAGGTGATGAGGTGATGAGGTGATGGGGTGATGGGGTATTAGGAAATTTGTATTGAAGATAAATTTAAATTAAACAACATGGAAGGTCATATCAAATCAGCTACTGCAAACGGAACAGCTACCATTACTTTTTTTCATCCTCAGAGTAACTCCTTGCCTGGCACTTTGCTTCGTCAATTGGCTGAAGAGATCACTAAGGCTGGAAAAGATGAGAATGCCAAAGTAATTTTACTGCAAAGTGAAGGCGACAAAGCTTTTTGTGCGGGTGCTTCTTTTGATGAACTTATTTCCATTAAGGATCTGGAGACTGGAAAGAAATTTTTCTCCGGTTTTGCAATGGTGATCAACGCAATTCGGACGGCTCCAAAATTCGTTATTGCACGTGTACAAGGAAAAGCTGTCGGCGGCGGTGTCGGAATTGCTTCGGCGGCTGATTACACTTTGGCTGTTGATTCTGCTTCGGTAAAATTGAGCGAACTTGCTGTCGGCATAGGACCGTTTGTGGTGGGACCTGCTGTGGAGCGAAAGATTGGTACTTCGGCATTCACTTCTTTGTCGATCAATGCCACCGAATGGCAAAGCGCTTCCTGGGCAAAAGAAAAAGGATTGTATGTCGATATATACAAAACAACGGAAGAGCTGGATGCTGCTATTGCCGCACTAACTGATAAACTTTCAAAATCGAATCCGGAAGCGATGTCCATGCTCAAGAAAGTATTCTGGAGAGGAACAGAGAACTGGGATACGCTATTAATTGAACGCGCTGAAATGAGCGGAAAGTTGGTTCTTTCTGAATTCACGATCAATGCTATTAATAAGTTTAAAGCGAAAGCTTAAAGAGTGATGAGGTGATGGGGTGATGGGGTGATGAAGTGATGAGGTGATGAGGTGATGGGGTGATGAGGTGATGAAGTGATGGGGTGATGAAGTGATGCGGTGATGAAGTGATGCGGTGATGAAGGAGTAATTAGTACCAGTAAGAACTAAATCTCAATTTATAATTTTTGTGCAAACCCGACTCAACAAATACATCAGTGATACCGGAACTTGTTCCAGGCGGGAAGCTGATAAGTTAATTGAACAGGGCCGAGTTACTGTCAATGGAAAAGTTCCGGAACTGGGAACCAAGGTTTCGGATGAGGACGAAGTGATGATCGACCTCAAACCTCTGAAGGCAAAGGAAAAACACATCTACATCGCTTTCAACAAACCTCAAGGCATTACTTGCACTACCGACCTGAAGGATAAGGATAATATCATAGAATTCATCAACCATCCGAAACGCATCTTCCCTATCGGCCGACTGGATAAGCCTTCTGAAGGATTGATTTTCTTGACAAACGATGGCGATATCGTCAACAAGATTCTCCGTGCCGGCAACAATCACGAAAAAGAATACCTGGTGATGGTGGATAAACCCATTGAACCGGGTTTCATTGAGAAAATGGCAAACGGAGTCGATATCGGAGATGCTGTCACTCAAAAATGTTTTGTAAAACAAGAAGCACCCAATAAATTCCGGATCATCTTAACCCAAGGCCTCAACCGCCAGATCAGAAGGATGTGCGATGCCTTGGATTACAAAGTTTGGAAACTGCAGCGCATAAGGATCATGAACGTTACCGTCAACGGAATCAACTCCGGAGGCTGGAGGTATTTGACGACTGAAGAAATGAACACCATCAATAAGCTTGTCGAAAATTCAAGCAAGACGGAAGAAGCATCTGTTATTAACGAGATGGAAGACTGAGAGGAGAATGGAAGATGGAGATGGAAGATGTTAAATGGAAGATGGAGCTGAAAGGTCGAAACGATAAAAAACAAAACCATGAACGACAAAAAATTATTAAACGTTTTTCTTAAAGTTGCAATCGCTGAAGGAGTATCCTTCCTTGTTTTACTGCTCGTAGCAATGCCACTCAAATACGCTATGAAAATGCCCGAGCCGGTGAGAATAGTAGGAATGGCGCACGGAGTGTTATTCGTAGCGTTCTGCATTCTGCTGCTGTTGGCAACCATCAAATACAAATGGTCGATTAAAACAGCCTTAATAGGATTTCTCTTGTCCTTTTTACCTTTCGGTACTTTTTATTTGGAGAGAATCCTCAAAAGAGAAAACAACAATTCCATTTAACGTCAGACAAAATACTCGGAGGTATAATCTTGAACCGGCCTAAGAAGAATTTGCGAAGAAAATCAAAATGCTTCGCTAGCGCCGGCCAAAGCTTAGCCTGTGGTGTCTGAGCCTACATTAAACTTGAAGCAAGAAAAATCAACAAAGGCGAGTTCACAGGCTTGGGAGCGAAGTGTTTTAGATTTTCCGAAAATTTTTCTTAAGCCTTGAATTTTTGTTTCTTTTTGTTCAAGCAAAAAGAAAAACATTTCTCTGGGAAGAATACTCAAAAAAGAAAGTTAAATCTCTTCTATAACCCCAACGAAAGATTTCGAAGAGTTGATTCCCGACCGGCCTAAGAAGAATTTGCGAAGAAAATCAAAATGCTTCGCTAGCGCCGGCCAAAGCTCAGCCTGTGGTGTCTGAGCCTACATCAAACTTGAAGCAAGAAAAATCAACAAAGGCGAGTTCACAGGCTTGGGAGCGAAGTGTTTTAGATTTTCCGCAAATTTTTCTTAAGCCTTGAATTTTTGTTTCTTTTTGTTCAAGCAAAAAGAAAAACATTTCTCTGGGAAGAATACTCAAAAAAGAAA
>JBKJQG010000289.1:0-22005 GCA_046594925.1 Bacteroidia bacterium | reverse complement strand
CCACAAAAAAATTTCGAATTTCTTCAGGATAAATCAAACTAAGCTTTCATTGCTTGAAAGCCAAGTTTGAATAATTTTTAGTCGATCACCAACTTCACAACTTGTTTACCTTGTAGGGTGGTGAACTCAAAAAGATAAATGCCTTTGTTCAAGTTCTCTATTTTCATCGGAATGGAATTCACTCCGTTGTTTACTTTCAATACTTCGCTGTAAACCATTCTCCCCATAACATCAAACAAATTCAAACTTAATTCTTGCTCTTTCGCAGAAGTGTAAAAAGCTGTAAATGTTCCCTTGCTTGGATTCGGAGCCAACATGATCAAATCAGTGTTTGCATCCTGATCTGCGATGCTTGCTGTGTTGCAAGGTGCAGGCATTCCGGAGATCTTGGTCATGTTGCTGAAATCAATGTAACAAGCAAATTGCATGCTATCAACAAATGGATTTCTGTTGTTCTGCAATGAGTCGACAAAATCGTTGCGTGCAATTTCATAGGCGGAAGGAGGATCTTGATAGTTCCATCTTTTTAAGACGTTCTGATCTTGTCCGTATGGAATTGTTCCACTGATTGGATCTGGAAAAGCCCAATTGTTTCCGCTCACTCCTTGGTAGCAAGTCGCTTCGTAAAACAAAGCGCGTGCTGCATCGCCTTTTTGCGCGTCACGCGGTTCAAAAACAACATTTCCGTTGATGTCGGTTCCCAGTTTGCAACCTAAATAAGTATACGATGCGGTTACGACTTCTCCCAATGGATAATTGCTTCTTACCGCGTTTGCATTTGTTTGGTTAGTAGGGAATAAATGATGGTAATCGTCATATTCCGGTAAACCTGTCGCTGGATTTGTCGGCATCCAGTTGTGGCAATAGGTGTGCTCGCGGCTGAAATTGTTGGATGTCCAATCGAAGGGCTCTGTATAAATTTGTTCCTGTCCACTGTAAACACAAGTAATCACGCGTTGATCATCGGTGGTATCTCTTGCGGCAAAAAGCGAAACCATTTTTGTTCCATAGTTGCTGTAAAATTGTTGAACGTGTGGATTGATCTTATTATGCAAGTCGGTTACGAAACTTGCGCTTGCTGTTGAAACCGTACTGTAATAGGAAGCCGGTTGCATGGTTGCGAGTGTAGTCACGCTATTGGTCAATGGAGCTGTAGTCAAGTAGTTTCTAAACGAGCCTGTTCCGTTATAAGTGAAAACAGCAAAATGGTAAGTCGTTCCCGCCACAATTCCGTTCGGAGCAAAACTTGTTCCTGTTCCCGTCATCGCCACCATCGAATTTCCGATCACGTCACCACGCTGGTAAACTGTTCCGTCCGCTGGAATGTCAGTTACGGCGGAGCCTGTTCTGCGCAAGACAATATATCCGTCGGGACTTCCAGAAGCGGTTGTGAAGGAAGCATTGAAGCGATAAGATTTGATGGTTGAAAATGTAAGGGCGGTTGATTGAGTGGTAGGTCCCGTTGCGTAGGAGCCTCCGCTACCGTTGAAATTAATTACATAAGCTGCTTCATCTGCGTCGTCACTGTTGATGGTAATGGTTGCATTTCTTGAGCCTGCAACAGAAGGAGTGAAGTTGATCACTAAGTTTCCGGTGCTCAAAGCTGCAACGGTGGTCGGTGCCGAACCAACAACATAATCAGAAGCGGCAGGACCGGTGATATTCACGGATGCAATGTTCAAAGTGTTAGTGGTTCCTAAATTTTCTATGGTGAAAGTTACAGGAAGCATCGTGCTAACCGGTGAACTTGCAGCGTATGATCCGCCATTAACGATGGTTGAAGCGCCTTGTTTTAGGTTGATTTCTTGGGCCGGGCCTGCTGCTCCGGCATTGATCGTGATATCATCCAATCCTACGTTACCGGAAACTTTGTTCGAATAGTTGAAACGAATGTAACGGCTTGCTGTATTCGGAACGTCCGTGAACAATGTATAAGTTCCTGCAGGAAGTGTCGTGAAGGAATGTAAGGTTGTCCAAACGGTTCCTCCAACGGATTCTTCCACTAAGAATGTTCCCCCGGCGAAACTGTTTCCGGCAATGTAATAAGTTAAATTTCCGGGCGCACTCGCAAAATAGATGGTGACCATGTCGCCTGTGTTGTCCAGCTTACAAGCCGGAGGCGTTGCGCCAGAAGACGTGTAAAAAGCCGTTCCTGTTTGCGTCCAGCCCGTTGGCAAAGCTGTTGTGGTAAAGCTCCAGGTGGTTGGCAATGTTGCTTGTGCAACAACATTTACATTTGCTGTAATAGCAAATAAGAATGCAAAAATAATTTTTTTCATGTTGAGTAGTTTTTGGTTTTATGTTTAAAAAGTAATTTTTAATCCCATGCTTAATCTTCTTCCCATTCCCATATATACGGTAGCGCTGTTCGCATCGAAATTCTGAGTAGTAAGGTCTCCATTGTTTTGTCCGTCTGTTATGTATGTCTTGTCGAAAACATTCAGTATGCCCGCACTAATCCCGAATTTTACTTTCTGGTAAGTATAGTCGTAACCGACAAAAACATCCCACAATGCGTAATCCGGCATTCTCCAAGAATCTCTGTCTTTGTTGTATCCCACGGCTGGGTCGTCGATAAGTGTTTTTGGATCAAAATTGGAATAATTATCGGAAAAATAAGTATAGCGGGGTTTAATGTAGAGGTTTTTAAACAAAACATAACGGGCACTTCCAACAACTTGAGTTTGCGCGGCATCGCCTACGTGCACTCCTTTGGCACTGAAATCAATGCTTTCCACGATGTTGCCGCTCTCGTCAGTAATATCTGCTTTTGAGCCCGATGTCGTTCTCCAATCGCCAAGAGAAACGAGTCCTTCTACTTCCAGATTTTTCATGACTTTATAAATCATGTCAATTTCAATTCCTTTGTGCAATGCGTTTAAGCCAATGATATTGTAATAAACGGTGGACCCTCCGAAAGGTTTCGATCCGGTCAGTGGTTTGTTCTGCCAGATTGTATAGTATAGATTAACGTTAGCAGCAAACTTCGGATGCTTAAATCCGTACCCCCCTTCAACTGCATAAACCTTTTGATTTTTTATGTTCAGATATTCGTGATTGTTATTGTCAAAAACAGTGTTCATCAGCGGAGCCATGTTCAGATAACCGAGGTTAGCAAAAACGTGATGGCGTTCATTGATATTATAATTGGCGCCACCTTTTATCGTATAACCTAAAAACCACTTTTGTTTTGTGGTCGCGAAACGCGCACCTTCAGATTGATTGGTATAGCCTGTTGCATTCAGAATGGATTGAGTAACGGATCCATTCTTAATGAAAGTAGTGTCACCATTTGTTGTTACTGTAGCCCCTTTAAAAGCTGTCACATGGTCTGTTCCGTTATAATAAAAGACATCGCCATAACCAACCGCTTGCTCAAATGTATTTCCGTCTATCACAAGATCTTTTCTTTTAAAATAATCGATGCGCTGATATCCTGTTTGTGAAAGAGTACCTGTTAGAAACACTGTCCATTTTTTTATTTTGTATTCCGCCTGCGCAAATAGTCCGCCCCATTTTACTTTCGCATCGTTGTAGTAACTTACTTTATCGCCCACGCGTTTCATTCCGTACTGCGTATTTCCAAAACCGGTCGGTTGATTAGCGTCTCCGCCTTTTACGGTGTAGTTTGGGCCACCACCAAATTGGGGATTTTCAATAGCGTAGTCGCCATTCATTAAATTATAGACGGTCTGATAATGTGTTCCTTTATATGAACGGGCATCTATTCCGAAAAGCGTTGAGAGGTGTTCGTTTACTTTGTAATTCCAGGATGAAATGACGCCGTACCAAATGTGATCGTTATTTGCGGCACGGAGGTAGTTGCTTGCTGAATGCTCGGTGGTGCTGTATGATCCGGAGATACTGGTCGCATTGTAGTCATAAATACTCTGAGCATCTAAAGTGCCGGTTAGTGTATCTTTAACTATTCCACCCACTTTTAATGCGGTACCGCCACCATGTCCGATCGAAAGATATATGATCGTGGATACGCTGAGTTTTTCATTCGGGGACCAGAAGTGGGACAGATTAAACTGAGGTTTGTGAAAAAAATTGACGCGCTCATTAAAAACATTTCCGTGTTTTGATTTTGGAAAAAAAGTAATCTTTCCATCGCTGGTTCCGCCATCCTGTGTTAGTCTTCCCCAGTTGGGGTTGTAGGCTAACCCGCGTTCTTCGTTGGAAGAAGTATAAACGGAGTTTCTAATAACAGAATCAGAATTGATTCCCAATGCATCTGCAAAACTTTTGCTGTAAACGGCGATCGGTAATTTATCATAGCGTTGCCCGTGAGACTGGGGTGCGCCATTTGCGCTTAAGCTGAACAAATGTTTTTTGAATCGTTTTTGTACTTTTGCAAAGTAAGACCAAGCATCGACATATGTTCCGTCGGCCCATTCGTTACCCCATTTTCTTGAACCGGCAACCGTAACGCCCCAGCCGCTTTTCAGCAACCCTGAATTAACACCAAACGATGTTTTATACAACCCGTATGCATTTACTTCCTGTTTTATGGTAGCGCCAAACTTGCCATCAATACCTTTCGTTATTATGTTGATCGTTCCTCCGACCGAAGGAATGGCTAATTTAGAAGCACCAAGCCCACGTTGTACTTGCATCGTTTGTGTAATGTCACCCAATCCGTCCCAGTTGCTCCAATAAACTTGTCCGTTTTCCATGTCGTTCACCGGAATTCCATCTACCATCACAGCGACATTTCTTTGATCGAATCCACGAACGTTTACACGCGCATCGCCGCTTCCTCCTCCGGATTCTGTTGCATAAACACCGGGAGTCGAATTCAAAAGCATGGGCAAGTCACGGGTGCCTAGTTCTTCGGCAATTTGTTTTGCTGAAATGTTTGCAAAAGCGATCGGAGTTTCGCGACTTTTTGCAATGTCGGCAACGACCTCTACTTCATTCAGCATTTTTGTTTCTAAGGAAAAGTTCAGAATGTAGGGTTTGTTTCCTACAACGATTTTTTTTGATTGGGGTTCGAATCCCACGTAAGAAATAATCACATTGTATATTCCGGAGTCGACTGCAATGCTGTAGTTTCCATTGATGTCTGTCATCGCCACTTTCCCTTCGGCAACCTTCACACTGGCGCCTACTACCGTCTCACCTGTGATCGCATCTTTGATCACGCCTTTGACCTCTCCGCCCGATTGTGCGAAGTATGTAAGATGAACAAAAACAGAAAGCAGGAGTGCGCAGACTTTTTTCATTGGAGTGAGAAATAAAAAGCCGCCGGAAGTTTTTCCGGCGGCTCTTATTGTATGTTTACTGAATAGATACTTTTACAACAGTAGATTTCCCATTGTCGAATGACATCTTCACAAAATAAACTCCTTTTGGAAGTTCAGAAGTTTCGATAATCATGGACGCGTTTGATTTATTTCCTTCTTTGAAGATCAAAGTTTGACCGATCGTGTTGAATATTTCAGCAGAAAAAATTGCTTCAGTAGATGAAACATTTACAATGCCTGAAGTGGAAGGATTCGGATAAACCAACACGGAAACTGAATTGTCAATATCGTCAATGCCGGTTGGGCAGCTGCAAACATGGGTTCCTAAGCCGGTGAATGTATTTACCGGAAGAGAATCCCACTGAGTCGTTACTATGAATTCAGGAGTTGGATCAACGGTAACGCCTTGCATCACGCTCGCTTTACGCACCAATGTTTGGTCCTCCGTCCAGATCGCTCCCGCAGATCCGTCATAAGGAAAAGCATCGCTCCAACCATAAGCCGAAACCATTGCTGCATCTCCAGTTTTTCCGAAAATGTCGACGATAGCTGTGTTCTTATAAAGCACGATCGCATCGTTTCCGTTCATGTATGTCGGAGCCGGATACGGATTATCCAATTGGTTTGCCATTGCTGTCAAAGTAGGAGAGGTAACCGGAGTGGTCGTGTTGTTATTAGTTACAACCCAAGTCCCGTGAGCAGGAATTGTACCTGACAAGTTCAAAACTCCGCCCGAAGATGAAGTTGAAGAACCGTTTGAAAAACGCTCTAGCCTGTAGCCTGTAAGGCTGATTGCACTGTTTGTTGGGTTGTAGAGCTCAATTGCTTTGTCGTAACCTGTTCCTTCAACATATTCCGAAATAAAAAGCTCATTGCATTGTGCGCTTGAAGCTGAATAAATAGCCAACGCGAAAACTGAAAGTAATAGTTTTTTCATGTGATATAAGTTTAATAATGGTTTTGTACCTGGAGCGGTTTCGTCCTTAAAGAGCAAGAGGACTGTAGGGTGTTCGCTTCTTTTATAATTTTAACGGTGCAAATGTACAACCTTTTTTTCCTGATGTCAACCCCAGTTTTTCAATTTAATTAACAGATAATGAACACTTAACGTACAGATCACGAATTGACACAGATTTTGCAGATGGAAAGGCGCTTTTCAACCGTGATTTGCTGAAACTTTGTATTTCTTCAATAAAATTTTGATTGAGAGCAGGAACCCAATGATATTGGGCGTTTCGTAAAAAATTACCGTCGATTGGCTGAAAGTTTTAATTATCTCTTACTTTTGCATCCCTATACTATAAATATATAAAACAGAGCATCATGAGCAAAGGACCGATTTCGAACTTCATTGAAAAACACTATAAACATTTTAACGCAGCGGCTTTGGTGGATGCTGCGAAAGGCTATGAGACCCACCTGACCGAGGGCGGAAAAATGATGATCACCCTTGCTGGCGCCATGAGTACGGCTGAGTTGGGAAAATCATTGGCGGAAATGATCCGTCAGGGAAAAGTCGACATCATTTCCTGTACAGGAGCCAACCTGGAAGAGGACATCATGAACCTTGTGGCGCATTCACACTATAAAAGAGTTCCGAATTACCGCGATCTTTCTCCGCAAGACGAATGGGACCTTTTGGAAAATCACTACAACCGGGTGACCGATACTTGTATTCCGGAAGAAGAAGCTTTCCGCAGATTGCAGAAACACATTCACAAAATCTGGAAAGATGCGGACGATAAAGGAGAACGTTTTTTTCCGCATGAATACATGTACAAGATTTTATTGAGCGGAGAATTAAAACAATATTATGAGATCGATCCGAAAGATTCATGGATGCTTGCTGCTGCAGAACGCAATCTGCCAATGGTTGTTCCTGGTTGGGAAGATTCTACAATGGGAAACATTTTTGCTTCTTATGTTATCAAAAAAGAAATTAAAGCGTCCACTATGAAATCCGGGATCGAATACATGGCTTGGTTAGCGGAATGGTACCCGAAAAATTCCGGTGGAAAAGGCGTTGGATTCTTCCAAATCGGAGGAGGTATTGCCGGAGATTTCCCGATCTGTGTAGTGCCGATGTTGTACCAGGATATGGAAATGACAGATGTTCCTTTCTGGAGCTATTTCTGTCAGATCTCGGATTCTACAACCAGCTATGGATCATACTCCGGAGCCGTTCCGAATGAAAAGATCACTTGGGGGAAATTAGACATTCACACACCTAAGTTCATCGTCGAAAGTGATGCGACCATTGTTGCTCCTTTGATGTTCGCTTGGATCCTCGGCTGGTAAATTTGATACGGATAACGAATCGGTACAGATTTTACAGATTTGTGTTGGCTAACCTTTTTAACAATTCAGACTCCTGCGAATTAGCGGGAGTTTTTTTGTTGGATCACTGCCCAAAAGTTCTCAGTTCGAACAAAGAAAATAGATTAATTCATAAAACTCCTGTAACTTTACAAAACACTTTATTACACTCAGATCTGTAAAATCGTTTTCATTCGTTATCCGTAACAATTTTTGAAGTTAGATTTAAACATACAACCGTTAAACTCCTGGTTCCCGAATTACTCGAAGCCCGGGTTGATCGCTGGTCCTTGTAGTGCTGAAAGTGAAGAGCAGATGCTGGAAACAGCAAAGAACATTTCTGCTTTTTATCCGCAAGCCATTTTCCGTGCAGGCATCTGGAAGCCTCGTACTCGTCCCGGAACATTTGAAGGCATTGGTGACATTGGCTTAGAATGGATGAAGCTGGTGAAGCAACAAACGGGATTAATGACGGCAACAGAAGTCGCCACCGCTGATCACGTAGAAAAATGTCTGAAAGCGGGAATTGATATCTTATGGATCGGGGCTCGCACAACCGTGAATCCTTTTTCCGTTCAGGAAGTAGCAGATGCTTTAAGAGGAGTCGACATCCCCGTCTTTGTAAAAAACCCTATCTACCCCGATTTTCAGCTCTGGGCAGGCGCTCTGGAGCGGGTGAACAACGCCGGAATAAAAAAGATCGCTGCCATTCACCGCGGTTTTCATTCTTACGACAATGGTCCTTTCCGCAATTCCCCGAAATGGGAACTTGCCATTGAACTAAAAGCTATTTGTCCGGAACTACCCGTTTTTTGTGACCCCTCGCACATTGGAGGAACACCTGAGCTCATTCCATACCTCGCTCAAAAAGCAATGGACATGGACATGGATGGATTGATGATAGAGACACACCGCAATCCCAGCGTGGCTTTGAGTGATGCTAAACAACAGATCACTCCCTACGAATTGAAAGAAATCATTTCCGATCTGCAGATCCGTTCCGCTTCGGTTGAAAATTTGGAATTACAATCCAAACTGGAGGAACTTAGGAGCATCATTCAGAAACTTGACAATGAATTACTGGAACTGCTGGCTAAACGCATGGCTGTTTCCACACAAATAGGCGAATACAAACGCGACAACAACGTGACCATTCTGCAGGTCGCTCATTGGAAGAAGCTCATCGACGGAAGTCTTTCAAACGCACAGTCTTTAGGTATGCCGAGTGAATTCATCAAAGGCTTATATCAGCTCATTCACGATGAGTCGATTCGCCGTCAGACCGAAGTCATGAACCGGGTTCCTAAAAAGTAAACCACTTCCACTTGCAAATCTGTCTAAGTTTCTTTTAATCTATTGTTAGCCAGTTAAATAGACTCGATGTTAATAAATTCGTTTCTCTTTATGCAACCTTTCTTTAACTATGGTCATCAACTTATATGCGTTAGTCGCAATAATGTATATATTTGATATCAACTGAATTGAAGCGTCGCTCCCAAACAAAAAATTATATGAAAATTACTCCTACTCTCAAGAATCTCTTTGGCCTTTTTGTATTTGCTCTCGTTGCGATTGCACAAAGCAGCGCTCAAACCACTGTCACTTTTAATTGTACCGGTGCATCAACCAACTTTACAGTGCCACCTTGCGTTACAAGTATCAATATGACTGTTGCTGGTGGTGACGGAGGCGGAGGCTTAGGCGGGAATGGTGCAGTAGTAACATCTACCATTGCAGTAACACCCGGTCAGGTGATTGGAGTTACGGTTGGGTGTTCAGGAACATCTGCCGGTGGAGCTGGTTCAGCAGGTTTTGGAGGAGCGAGTTCGGGCGGACAAGGTTTTGCGTCTACAGATGGTACACTTAGTTATAACTCATCCGGTGGCGGAGGTGCGTCCACGGTTACTGTTGGTGGTGCTCCTTATATCGTGGCTGCCGGTGGCGGAGGTGAAGGAGGAGGTTCTGGAATTGTCGGCGGAGGAGCAGGTGGTTGTGCATTCGGTGCAACAGGAACCTCTACTTTTGGTGGCGGAGCAACCGGTGGAACTCAAACAGCGCCCGGAGTCGGCGGAACACCTTGGGCAGGAACACCTCCCGGTGGATCCAGTGGAGTTGGAGGAACAGGCGGAATGGGTGGTTTCTGGGGAACGGCTTCCGGCGGTGGCGGCGGTGGAGGATACTTCGGCGGCGGTGGTGGCGGAAACGACGGATGTTGTACCGGCGCGAATGGCGGCGGTGGCGGCGGTGGTGGATCCAGTCTGGTTCCGGCAGGAGCTGGTTGTACGCAAGGATCAAACAATGGCCCGGGATATGTTACTTTTACTTACACATTATCTGCTTTAATCCCTACAGTCAATTCCCCTACTATTTGTGCAGGACAAGCTGCAACCTTGACAGCTGCAGGTGGAACAACTTATTCCTGGAGTACTGGAGGTTCTGGTGCTAGCATCAGCGTTAGTCCTGCAGTTACAACTTCTTATACAGTAACAGCAACCACCGGATCTTGTTCCGGAACGGCAGTGGCGACAGTAACTGTAAACCCTGTTGCGACAGTGGTAGCGGAAGCTGCTCAAGTATATTGTGCGGGAGCAGCTGTTCCAGCAAATACTTTTGCAAGTACACCAGCGGGTGCAACATTCACTTGGACGAATTCAAATACGGCAATAGGTTTGGGTGCCAGCGGAACAACTAGTGTTCCAGCGTTTACTGCAGCCAATGCAACATCATCACCTATCACTGCAACCATTACAATAACTCCTACTTTGGGAACGTGCGTGGGTCCAACAAGTACTTATGTCATCACAGTAAATCCTCAACCGACTTCAACTTTTACTCAAAGTCCGAATCAGTGTTTGACCGGAAACAGTTTTAACTTTACCAATACCGGTTCAGCAGCGGGTGGTCCATGGGTGAATTCCTGGAACTTCGGCGGCGGTGGTGCGACTCCTGCAACATCAGCAGCGGTAAATGTTACGGGGGTTACTTATACAACTCCGGGAACATATACGATCACCCATACTATTACAGGTCCTGGAGGATGTACTTCTACTACCACCTCCAGTGTTACCATTTACCCTATGCCGATAGTGACAGTGAACGACCCGACCATTTGTGCGGGAGCAACTACGACCCTTACCGCGGGCGGTGCAAATACGTATACCTGGTCAGCTGGAGCAACTTCAACAGGGATCACCACAGCTTCGATCACACCGGGTGCAACATCTTATACTGTAACGGGAACAGATGTGAACGGCTGTACGGATACAGATGTATCAACAGTAACGGTGAATCCTTTGCCGGTAGTGACGGCAGAACCGAACTTAACTTTTTGTGCAGGGGATGCCGTTCCTGCAAATACGTTTAACAGTACTCCTGTGGGAGCAACTTTTACCTGGACCAATTCAAATACAGCGATCGGTCTTGCTTCTAGCGGCACAACCAGCACTCCTGGATTCACGGCCGCCAACTCAACGGCAGGTCCGATCACGGCAACCATCAGCATCACTCCTACATTGGCAGGTTGCGTTGGAACTCCGGTAACCTATACCATTACAGTGAATCCGCTTCCTACGGTTGTAGCAGAAGCCGCTCAGACCTATTGTCCGGGTGCAGCTGTTGCTGCCAATACTTTTGCAAGTACCCCTGCCGGTGCAACATTTACCTGGACCAACTCCAACACGGGTATCGGTCTTGGAGCAAGTGGTGCAACCAGCGTTCCGGCATTCACTGCTGCCAATGCAACGGGTGGAGCGATCACTGGCACCATTACCATCACTCCTACTTTGGCGGGATGCGTAGGAACTCCAAGTACTTATGTCATTACAGTTAATCCGAATCCGCCGGTGACGTGTTCCTCTGCGACCATTTGTCCGGGCGGAACAGCAATCCTTACTGCTGGCGGTGCAGCAACTTATACTTGGAGCGCGGGAGCCACACCAACGGGTGTGACTACAGCAACGGCTTCTCCAGCGGTAACAACAACCTATACGGTAACAGGAACTTCAGTAGCAGGTTGTACGGCAACAGCAACAGGAACTGTAACGGTAGCTTCTGCTCTTGCTATCACGGTGAACTCCCCAACCATTTGTGCGGGTGCTACAGCAACCTTAACCGCGGGCGGTGGAACTACTTATACCTGGTCGGCGGGAGCAACTCCGACAGGAATCAATACGGCAACAGTAAGTCCTGCCATCAGCACCACTTACACAGTAACGGGCACAACGGGCGGATGTTCAAACACTGCGATCTCAACGGTTACGGTAACTCCCCTTCCGACAGTTGTGTCGGAGGCCAATTTGACTTTCTGTGCCGGTGCAGCGGTTCCTATCAATACTTTTGCAAGTACACCTGCAGGAGCAACATTCACCTGGACCAACTCTAACACAGCGATCGGTCTTGCAGCAAGCGGTACAAGCAGCACTCCTGCATTCACGGCAACAAACGCAACAGCCGGTCCGATCACGGCAACCATTTCAGTCACGCCAACAAGCGGAACCTGCGTTGGACCAGCAAGCACTTATACCATCACCATAAATCCTCTTCCCATCACTACGGTTACTTCTGCGACCATCTGTCCGGGAGGAACAGCAACACTTACAGCGGGCGGGGCATCAACTTATACCTGGACAGCAGGTGTGACAGTTACCGGTGTGACCACTGCCACAGCATCTCCAGTAGCAACAACTTCATACACTGTAACGGGAACTTCGGCAGCAGGATGTACTTCCACAGCCGTGGCAACCATTACCGTTGCAGCAGCCTTGACTGTAACAGTGAACTCACCTACCATTTGTACCGGTTCAGTGGCAACACTTACCGCAGGCGGAGCAGCAACTTATACCTGGAGTGCGGGTGCTTCGAGCACGGGCGTGAATACAGCCAGTGCTTCACCTACAACAACTACTACTTACACAGTAACAGGAACATCCGCAGGATGTACCGGAACAGCAATAGCAACTGTCACGGTCAATCCAATTCCGACTGTTACAGTGAACTCTCCTACTATTTGTGCAGGTGCTACGGCAACCCTGACTGGCGGTGGAGCAACCACTTATGCATGGAGTGCAGGTGCAACATCAACGGGAGTCAATACTGCCACAGCTTCTCCTGCAACCACTACCACTTATACAGTTACCGGCACAACCGCAGGCTGTTCCAATACAGCAGTTGCAACAGTTACCGTGAATCCAATACCGGTTGTTGGAGTTAACTCTCCAACCATTTGTGCAGGAACAACAGCGGCATTAACTGCAACAGGGGCTGGCAGCTACACCTGGAGTGCAGGGGCAGTCTCTTCGGGGACAAGTACGGCCAACGCAACACCGGCAACAACAACTTCTTATACCGTTACAGGAACACTTTCGGGTTGTACAGCAACGGCTGTTGCCACTGTTACTGTCACTCCTTTACCTGTTGTTACGGTGAACTCAGTAACCATTTGTGCAGGACAGACAGCTAACTTAACGGCAGCTGGTGCAACAACTTATACCTGGTCGGGAGGCGCTTCTTCTACCGGTGTTAACACAGCAACTGCTGCGCCGGGAGCAACAACAACTTATACCGTTACAGGAACAACTTCCGGGTGTACAGCTACCGCTGTCTCAACGGTTACAGTAAATCCACTACCAACCGTTACGGTGAACTCGCCGACCATTTGTGCAGGATCAACCGCTGCCTTGACCGCCGGCGGTGCTTCTACATATGTATGGAGTGCAGGTGCAACATCAACAGGTGTTAACACTGCAACTGCTTCTCCGGCAACAACCACTTCTTACACAGTAACCGGCACAACAGCAGGCTGTACTGGATCTGCGGTAACTACTGTTACAGTGAATCCATTGCCAGTTGTGAGTGTTAACTCCCCGACGGTATGTCCGGGACAAACAGCAACACTGACCGCTTCTGGTGCAGCAACCTACACCTGGAGTGCTGGAGCAACATCAACCGGAGTGAACACAGCAACAGCATCTCCGGGAGCAACCACCTCTTATACAGTGACGGGAACTTCAGCAGGATGTACTGGAACAGCAGTAGCCACGGTAACCATCGGCGGATCCATTTCCGTTACAGTGAACTCTCCTACCATTTGTCCGGGCGGAACAGCTGCCCTGACTGCAACAGGCGGTGCAACTTACGTTTGGAGCGCAGGGGCAACATCAACAGGTGTTAGCACAGCAAGTGCTTCTCCGGGAGCAACCACATCTTATACCGTAACAGGTACTATGGGCGGATGTACCGGAACAGCAGTAGCTACGGTAACCGTGTCGGCAGCCATCGCCATTGTGGTGAACTCTCCTACCATTTGTAACGGACAAACAGCGACTTTAACAGCCACAGGTGCTACCACTTACGTATGGACTGCGGGTGCTTCTTCCACGGGAGTAAACACAGCCGCTGCAACTCCGGCAACCACCACTTCTTATACAGTAACCGGAACAACAGGAACCTGTACGGGAACGGGAGTAGCAACAGTGACAGTAACACCATTACCACCGGTAACGGTTTCTTCTCCGACCATTTGTATCGGGACAAGTGCAACTTTGACTGCAGGCGGTGCCACAACTTATACCTGGAGCGCGGGAGCAACATCAACAGGAGCAACAACAGCAACGGCCTCTCCGGTAGCCACCACCACATACACAGTTACCGGAACCGCTTCGGCATGTACCAGCACAGCAATTTCAACAGTAACAGTAACACCGCTTCCAGTGGTGACGGTGAACTCTCCGACCATCTGTGCCGGACAAACGGCAGCTTTGACAGCCCTGGGTGCAACGACTTATACCTGGAGTGCAGGAGCAACATCAACGGGCGTGAATACGGCCAATGCTTCTCCCCTTACAACAACAACTTATACCGTAACCGGAACAGCGACAGGCTGTAGCAACACCGCAGTTGCAACAGTGACTGTCAACCCACTTCCGATCGTGACCGTGAACTCTCCGACCATTTGTAACGGAGCGGTTGCAACCCTCACAGCAGGTGGCGCATCAACTTATACCTGGAGTGCAGGTGCATCTTCAACAGGTGTGAACACAGCCAACGCTACTCCGGCAACCACAACTACTTATACCGTAACAGGAACTTCTGCAGCAGGCTGTACAGCCACAGCAGCAGCCACTGTGACAGTTACACCTTTACCTGTTGTGAATGTAACTTCTCCGACCATTTGTATCGGAGCAACGGCTACGATGACCGCAGGCGGTGCAACAACTTATTCATGGAGTGCAGGGGCAACTCCTTCAGGTGCGACCACAGCAACGGCTTCTCCTGCGACAACAACAACTTACACCGTTACAGGAACTGCATCAGGCTGTACGGGAACAGCAGTTTCAACTCTGACTGTAAATCCATTGCCTGTAGTAACTGTGAACTCTCCGAGTATTTGTCCCGGTAGCACAGCTACACTTACCGCAGGTGGTGCCAGTACCTATACCTGGAGCGCGGGTGCTGTTCCAACCGGAGTGAACACCGCAAGTGCTTCGCCGGTAGTGACCACTACTTATACTGTAACAGGAACCTTACTGGGTTGTACATCCACTGCCGTTTCTACCGTTTCGATCAACGCTTCATTAACAGTGAATGCTGGACCCAACGATACTATCTGTTTCGGACAAAGCACACCGATTTTGGTAACGCCTAACGGAGCGGGTTATTCATACAGCTGGAGCCCGGCAACGGGTTTGTCTGCAACCAATATTTTTAATCCATCTGCAAATCCGACCACGACCACCACTTATGTTGTTGTTGTCACAGACATCAATGGATGTACAGGAAATGATAACATCACCATTTATTCCGATCCCCAGATCAACCCGGTTGTATCGGGAACCAATGTGACTTGTAACTCTGCTTGTAACGGTTCAACAACGGTTGCTGCCACTGGCGGATCTAACATCTATACTTATTTGTGGAGCAACGCAGCGACAACTGCAACAGCTGGTTCACTTTGTCCGGGATCTTATTCTGTGACAGTGACCGACAACTGGGGTTGTACAGCTACAGGTTCAACTTCCATTACTCAGCCCGGATTGTTAAGTTCTTCCGTTACAGCATCCACACCTGTTCTTTGTAACGGTGCATGCAACGGAACGGCAACAGCAGCAGGTTCAGGAGGAACAGGGGCATTCACGTATGCTTGGAATACTGTTCCAGCACAAACTACTGCAACAGCCACTGCGATCTGCGCGGGAACATATACCGTTACTGTGAGCGATGCTAACAACTGTACTAGTACTTCGACAGTAACCATCACTCAGCCATTTGCTTTGGCAGCTGCCATCACTACCCAGACCAATGTAACTTGTTTCGGATCCAGCACAGGAAGCGTTACTGTAGCGGGATCAGGTGGAACACCGACTTACCAGTATTCGATTAATGGCGGTGTGACTTATTTTGCCAGCGGAACCTTCTCCGGTCTTGCAGCAGGAAGTTATACGGTTCTTATTAAAGACGCCAACAACTGTACAGTTGCTCAGGCGGTAACCATCACTGCACCCACAGCCATCACTTCATCGGTATCAGCTATCACTGCGGTATCTTGTTTCGGTGGTAACACCGGAAGTGTTACAATAGCTGGTGCTGGCGGAACGCCGACACTCCAATACTCCATCAACGGTGGAACAACTTATCAATCCAGCGGAACCTTCACCGGTTTAACAGCAGGGCCTTACACGGTAATCATTCAGGATGGTAATGCTTGTACATTCACTCAACCGGTAACCATCACTCAACCAACACAAGTGACGGTGACGGCTACAAAAGTGGATGCCACTTGCGGTGCAGCTAACGGTTCATTGACAGCCACAGGCGCCAACGGAAGTCCGGGTTATACTTATTCAATAGGCGGTGCTTTTCAGGCAAGCGGAACTTTCGTTGGACTTGCTGCAGGACCTTACACCGTTACAGTGAAAGATGTTAACGGATGTACCGGTACAACTACTATCACGATTGTTGATCTTAGCGGACTTACCGCATCCATCACTTCACAAATCAACGTGAGCTGTAATGGCGGCAACAACGGCAGTGTGACAGTTACCGCATCGGGGTCAACCAGCCCTTACTTATACTCCATCAACGGCGGTGCACTGGGCGGATCAGGAACATTTGCAACGCTTACTCAGGGAACTTACACCGTAGTTGCACAAGACGGAAACGGATGTACGATCTCGGTTCCTGTGACCATTACTCAGCCAACTCTATTGACAGGAAACATCAGTGCTCAAACCAACATCAGCTGTAACGGAGGAAGTAACGGAAGCGTTACCGTTGCCGCTGCAGGCGGAACAACAACTTATACTTACTCTTTAGACGGAGGTGCCGCTAGCGCCACTCCGATATTCAACGGAGTAACTGCGGGGCCTCACACAATAACAATTACAGACGCAAACGGATGTACCGTTGTAGTGCCTGTTACCATTACTCAGCCTACAGTGCTTACACTTGCAACTTCGGTGAGCAATGCAACTTGTACCGCAGCCAATGGATCTGCCACGGTAACTCCATCGGGTGCTACTCCAGCTTACAGTTATTTATGGAGTCCGGGTGGCGCAACAACTGCGACTGACAATTTTAACACAGCAGGAAATTATACAGTGACAGTTACAGATGCAAACGGATGTACAGGTTCTGCTACAGCAACCATCGGATCAAATCCGGGAGGTACTGCAGTGATCTCGTCCAGCACCAATGTTACTTGTGCAGCTGCAGGGGACGGTACAGCAACAGTTTCCATGGGAGCAGGAGCAACGCCTCCTTTCACTTATGCTTGGACACCTACTTCACAAACAACTGTCACTGCAATCAATTTGGGACCTGCAAGTTATACTGTAGCTGTTACCGATGGTAACGGATGTATCTCTACTGCTTCCGTTGTAATCACACAACCGACAGTCTTGTCACAAACTTTTACGACAACCAACGTATCTTGCTTCGGCGGAGCTAACGGATCAATTACTATCAATGCTTCCGGTGGTACTCCAGGTTATTCTTACTTGTGGACTCCGGGAAGTTTGACTACAGCAACCATCACGGGTATTACAGCAGGAACATACACTTGTGTATTTACCGATGCAAATGGTTGTCAGAAAACGGTTACACAGGCGATCACACAACCTGCGGGCATGGCCCTTTCTTCCACGCAGGTGGACGCGACTTGTAATTTAGCTAACGGAAGTGCGACGGTTACAGTTGGCGGCGGAACAGGACCGTATACTTATTTATGGAGCGATGCTGCGGCACAAACAACGACAACGGCAACAGGACTTCCATCTAACACTTATGTAGTAACAGTGACCGATGCAAACTCTTGTACTCAGACACTTTCGGTGACCATTAACAACTTGGCTGGTCCGGTGGCAACCGTATTCAGTAGCAACAACGTTTCTTGTTTTGGTGACAACAACGGAAGTGCAACTGTAACAGTAAGCGGTGGAACAATTCCTTTCACGTTCTTATGGAGCGACGGTCAGACCTTACCTACTGCTACGAATTTAGTCGCGGGAACTTATACGCTGACGGCAACAGATGCTAGCGGATGTATCGCAACAGTTTCTGTGAACATTACAGAACCGTTGTTGCTGAACGTTGCACTTAACCGAACAAATCCAACTTGTGCAGGTGCTTGTAACGGAACCATTACGTCTAACACAGTCGGCGGAACAGCACCGTATTCCTATTTGTGGAATCCGGGTGGTGTGACCACAGCAACATACTCCGGACTTTGTGCAGGATCTTATACATTGCAAGTGACCGATGCGAATGGCTGTATAGCACTTCAGAACATCACGGTTATAGATCCTGGAGCAGTAACAGCTTCTACTACGAATACAAACATCAGCTGCAGTGGATTGTGCAACGGAACAGCAACAGCAAATGCGTTGACAGGAACAGGTCCATTCACTTATTTATGGAGTGACCTTAGTGCTCAAACAACGCAAACAGCAACAGGTCTGTGTGCAGGTACTTACACAGTAACTGTTATGGACGCTAGCAACTGTACAGCAACAGCAACAGCTTTTATTACGACTCCTGCTTCCATGATCGCATCCATCACAACGATCGGAAACGTAACTTGTGCTGGTGCTTGTGACGGATTTGCTACAGCAACTGTGACCGGTGGTTCTGCACCTTTTGCTTATTTATGGAATCCGACAAGTACGGCCGGAGCTTCTGTGAACAATATGTGTGCTGCCAACTATACAGTGACCGTGACTGATGCAAACGGATGTACAGCCTCGACAACAGCCAACATAACCCAGCCGTTCCCACTTGTTGCTACGATAACCAGCACCAACGTTTCTTGTTACAATGCTTGCGATGCAACTGCAAACGCTGTTTACACAGGTGGTACAGGACCTTATACATTCCAGTGGACACCGACTTTCCAAACCACTCCGAACATCACAAACATTTGTGACGGAATACATAACTTAAGTGTGACCGATGGAAACGGTTGTGTCGCATCGGCTTCCGTTATCATCACCCAACCAACGATCTTAGCAGTTACAACAACTACTACGAACTCAAGTTGCGGAAATGCTGACGGATCTGCTTGTGCAGCGATCACAGGAGGTCAGCCTCCATTCTCTTATTCATGGAATGACCCTTCGAATCAAACAACTATGTGTGCAAACAACATCAATGCTGGTGTTTATACAATTTCCATCACGGATGGAAACGGATGTAACGTTACCGGTGTTGCCAACGTGAATGACAATACTGCACCGATTGTGACTATTCCAACCAGCGCGAACGTGACTTGTGCGGGAGCTGCTAACGGAAGTGCACAATCTTCTGCAGTTGGAGGGATCATACCTTACACCATTACTTGGATACCAACTGGTCAGACGACAGCTTTCATCAGCGGTTTATCCGGCGGCATTTATTCTGTAACCTATACCGATTCGATTGGATGTATCGGAAGTGCTTCAGTGACGATCAACGAACCTGCACCATTGGTTTCAGGAATCCTGACCACCTCTCCGGTAAGCTGTTTCTTAACTTGTGACGGAACAGCATCAGTTGGAGCAGGAGGCGGAACAGCGCCATACACTTATCTATGGAATTCCATTCCAGCACAAACAGCATCCATGGCAACAGGACTTTGTGCTGCAGGATATACTGTGACCGTTACAGATGCCAACGGATGTACTTCCACAAGCTCAACCACGATTACGACACCGACAGCAGTGACTATCACCCTTGCTTCAACCAACAACGTAAGTTGTAACGGAGGAAGTAACGGAGCGATCGACATTAGCGTGAGTGGCGGAACTCCGGGATATGTTTATTCATGGTCACCGAGCGTAGGTTCAGGACCAAGTGTTACAGGACTTGCTGCTGGAACTTATACGGTAACCGTATCTGATCAGAACACTTGTTCACAGACTTTAACGGTCAACATAACCGAACCAACAGCCATCACCATTTCGACCATTACTAATCCAAGTACTTGCGGACAGGCGAACGGATTTGTATCGGCTACACCTTCCGGCGGAACACCGGGATATACCTATCTGTGGAATGATCCAGCAACGCAAACAACAGCCATCGCTACTTCATTACTGGCAGGGATCTACACAGCCATCGTGACGGATGCGAACGGATGTACAGCTTCTGCATCGGTGTCATTGAATGACTTAGCTGGTCCTACCATTACTTCTTTCAGTTACACAGAACCATTGTGTCACGGTATGCCTTCCGGAACTGCGACAGTATTCACGACGGCATTAGCTCCTCTATACTCGTGGAGTGGTATCGGAGCACAAACCTCAAATCCAGCGACAGCTTTAGTTGCAGGAACGTATACTGTTACTGTAACGGATGCGAACGGATGTATCGCGGTGGGTTCGGTAATCGTTACTGAGCCGGATCTTACTGAGATTATAGTGAGTCCGACGGATACGATCTGTCTCGGTGAGAACGCTATGATCTATGGAGTAGGTTACGGCGGAACACCCGGATATAACTTAACATGGGTATTGCCCGCTACATTTGTTGGGCCTGGTCCTCACGTGGTCAACCCTACAACCACCACCACTTATGATGTATTTTTGACCGATGCTAACGGTTGCGTTTCTCCGACAGAGACCATCACCTTGTTTGTGAACCCTCCGGTAACGGTGGTAGCGACTGATGTCAGCGTTTGTAGCGGCAGTTTTGTGACCATCTCTGCGGTCGCAGGCGGCGGTAACGGCGGTCCATATACTTATACCTGGAGCAATTCATTTGTAGGAGCTTCACAAAGCGTATCACCTCCGATTGGATCTTCTCCTTTTGACTACACAGTAATGGTGGATGACGGATGTTCATTGCTTGCAACAGATATCGCAACGGTAACCGTGAATCCTTTGCCAGTATCTTCGATGCTGGTAAGTGATACAGCAGGCTGTGAAGACTTCACCGTGACATTCAACGGAATAAGTAATATCGGAACAGTATACTCCTGGAATTTCGGAGACGGTTCTGCTCCGCAAACAGGCGAGCCGGTGACGCATACATATCCTGCCATCGGTGGAGTGCTTACTCAGTACGATGTGACCTTAACGGTTACTACCGCATTGGGCTGTAGTGCATCTATAACAAACGTTGGATACATCGATGTGTACCCTGGACCTACAGCGGCATTCAGTTACGGTCCTTCTCAGATCACAGAGACAGCACCGTTGGTTGACTTTACCGATATGTCCACTGGAGCTGTAACCGCTTGGGAATGGTTCTTCGATAACCCATCAGCAGTGCCGACCGACAACGTTCAGAATCCAAGTTACTCTTACACCGCGCCTGGAGTTTACACGGTGATGCTGGTGGTGACCAACAGCTTCGGATGTACCGACACGGCTTACAACGACCTGGAGGTAGAACCTGAATATGCGATGTACACGCCAAATGCATTTACTCCGAACAACCACGATGGAGTGAATGACACTTTCTTCCCGCAAGGAGTAGGCTTTGATCCCGATAATTTCGAGATGTTCATCTTCGACCGTTGGGGTAACATGATCTACAAAACCAAGGATATCAGCAAAGGCTGGGATGGTAAAGTTACCGGTGGCGACAAAGTAGCTCAGATCGATACTTATGTTTGGAAGATTGTTACAGAGAATTACAGAGGTGACACGAAACAGTATGTAGGTACCGTGACCATCGTAAAATAAAGGAATACATTAAATGAAAAGCGTCCCGCTCCGAATACTCGGAGCGGGACGCTTTTTTAATGGAAGCCTGAAGACTACTTATGCTCGAATGCAACACTCTTTACCCAGCTTTTTCCCCAATCTGCAATTTCAGTCTCAGTCCAAAGATCAGGATAAAAAATACGTTTCTGAAAACGTGGAGGCAGGTATTTCTGCCAGTTGGTCCCGCCTGTTGCAGCAATGTCTTCAGGGTCTTTCTGAAGGTAACGCACCGCAGATTTGTAGTGCGACAAAGGCCAGTTAAT
>JBKJQG010000214.1:0-5822 GCA_046594925.1 Bacteroidia bacterium | reverse complement strand
ACTTTATTTCGCCAGTGAACGTCCGGGCGGCTATGGCGGGCGGGATCTATATAAAGCCAGCCTCTTAGCTGACGGTTCCTGGGGAAACATTAAAAATCTGGGCGACAAAGTAAATACAGTACGTGATGATGATGCACCCTTCATTCATCCGGATGGAAAAATGTTGATCTTCAGTTCTCAGGCTTTGAACAGCATGGGAAGCTACGACATCTTTGTCACAGAATATACTGAAAGCGATTCTTCCTGGTCTACGCCGAAGAATTTAGGTTATCCTATCAATACACCGGATGATGATCGTTATTTGATTCTTTCCACAGACGGAAACCGGGGCTACTATGCTTCCGGGAAAGAAGGCGGATTCGGATTACACGATATTTATGTAGTGGACATGCCGGATGAATTTGCCAAACCAACTGTCATCATGGTGAAAGGCACCACCACCGTAGATGAAATACCGGTGATTGTAAGTGTGTCGGTGGACATGACTGACAACAATCAGAATTACCGCAGCATGAATACTACCAAAGAAGGAACTTATCTGGTCAACCTGACGGCCGGACACACTTACAAGATCACTTATAAACTGACTGGTTTTCCGGATGAAGTACGGACTTTGGATGCTATGGCGATAACCGGTTATTTCGAAAAAATATTTGACATCAAATTCAGCTTGAAAAAAGATTCTACCGCTGCAAAAGATTCCATGGCTTTGGCACTCGCAAAAGCAGACTCAATCAAAAATGCAAGCGGTAGTATTGTTTCTACAGTAGGGAATTCGACAAAAGAAGGATTGGAGTTCAAAGTACAGATCGCAGCATATAACCTTCCGAAGAACTACAAATATGAGTATCTGAATGGATTGGGTGCGGTGGAGAAATTATTATTGGACGATGGAATCACGCGATTCACGATCGGGGGAGCCTTCAAGACATTGAACGAAGCGATTGCTCATAAAGAGAAAGTGAAGACCGCCGGACAGAAAGACGCCTTTGTAACGGCCATTTATCAAGGGAAACGAGTTTACCTGGAAGACCTGGAAAAACTAGGACTCATTCCTCCAAATCCTAAATAACATTTATTAGAACAAAAAAATCCCCCCGCTCCGATTACACGGAGCGGGGGGATTTTTAGTTTATGCAGATACTTTCTTGCCGAAGCCGAACCAAGATCTCTTTTGAGGAGCCGGTGCTACAGGTTGTGCGGCTACAGCAGGACTTGATTCTTTTCTCGTTTGAGTATTCTCGCTTCGGCTATTGCCTGAACTTGGTTTGCCCGAACGGGAAGAATTCCCTCTTCTGTGTTTTTGAGGATTCCCGCTTCTGCCTTGACCTTCGCTTTTGCTTTGACCCTCACTTTTATTTCTGGAATTTCCGCTTCCATTCTGAGAGTTGGAATTTCTGCTCTGAGTGTTTCCACCTCTGTTCTGAGATGAATTTCTTGAAGGACGTTGTTGACGCGCCGGAGCTTTCACCACATTGTTATTCATCAAAGGATAAGCATGGTCGTCGATAACAGGTACTTGCTTCCCGATCAATTTTTGAATGTCTCTCAGGTATTCCTTTTCTTCAGCATCACAAAATGCAATGGCGATACCGCTTGCTCCTGCTCTACCGGTTCTACCAATACGGTGAACATAAGACTCCGGAATGTTTGGTAATTCATAGTTGATCACGTGAGTCAATTCATCTATATCAATTCCACGAGCCGCAATATCCGTCGCCACCAATACGCGTGTCAATTTCGATTTGAAATTATTCAATGCATTCTGACGAGCATTCTGCGATTTGTTACCGTGAATGGCCTGCGATTGAATCCCGTTCTTGGTAAGATCCTTCGCTACTTTATCTGCTCCATGTTTTGTTCTGGTGAAAACCAAAACTCTCTCAATTTTTTTATCTTTTAACAGATCAACCAAGAGGTTCTTTTTATTTTCTTTATCCAGAAAGTAAACAACCTGATTGATGGTGTTCGCGGTAGAAGAAACAGGTGTTACCTCTACTTTAGATGGATTCACCAAAATGGTATCCGCCAATTTCACAATCTCAGGAGGCATAGTAGCTGAAAAGAACAATGACTGACGTTTAGCCGGCAATTTTGCGATCACCTTTTTTACGTCGTGTACGAATCCCATGTCCAACATCCTGTCGGCTTCATCCAATACAAACAACTGAATTTTAGAAATATCAACGTGACGCTGATTCATCAAATCTAACAATCTTCCCGGTGTTGCCACCAGAATGTCGATTCCCGAACGCAAGGCTTCCACTTGTGAAAACTGACTCACTCCTCCGAAAATAACTTTGTATTTCAGGTTGGTGTTTTTTCCATAATTAGCGAAACTTTCTCCGATCTGGATAGCCAGCTCGCGGGTGGGAGTTAAGATCAAACTTCTGATCGGGCGTTTTCCTTGTGGCGGTGTTTTATCCTCCATAAGCAATTGAATGATTGGAATGGCAAATGCTGCCGTCTTTCCAGTACCCGTTTGTGCGCAGCCCAAAAGATCTTTTTTTGCCAATACCAAAGGGATGGCTTGTTGCTGAATAGGTGTTGGTATTGTGTATCCTTCTGTTTTTAAAGCCTTAAGGATAGGCTCAATTAAATTTAAATTTTCAAATGACATACTGATATGTATTTAGTTATAGACCGAATAATTACAGCCAAACGCAATCATCGGTCTGATGAAAGGAATGCTATTTTACTGGTTAAACTTCTAATTTTTGGGATTTTTATTCCGAAAGCATTGAGAGGAAAAGAATATTCTTAGAAAAGAATATAGGTACAATGAGTAGTTTAATTGTAATACAGGGCAAAGATACGCATAATAAATGGATAATAGTATAAATAAGTTTATTTAAGGTAGGCGCTAAGCTCTGCTTAGTGACAACCAGCTCAGTAGGCGCTAGGCTCCGCCTAGTGACTCAGGTAAGCGCTAAGCTCTGCTTAGTGACAGACAAATCTTCGGTAGGGCTAAGCTCCGCCTAGTGACAACCAGCTTAGTAAGCGTTAAGCTCCGCTTAGTGACAGAAAGCATCAATACAATTCCATAAATTTGAAAACCAGAACTATTTCTTCTTCGGAATTTTATATCCGATCGATTTACGGGTTTGGGGATTTTCCTTCTTTTCAATCAGCTCATCCAGGTATTGGAAGACTAATTCTATATTTTTGGAATTATTGTCAGTCTTTTTTCTGATCTCTTCTATCGCCAATCGCAATTCGGTATTATCCATAAGCATCCGCCTTACTTGTGTAAATACCCGCATGATTTGAATGTTTACTTGGATTGCTTGTTTGCTGGATAAAACACTGGACAACATTAATACTCCATGTTCAGTAAATACCCATGGCAAATATCGGATACCTCCCCAACTTGAGGTGCCAAATTGGCTCCTCAAGTTTTCAAATTCATTTTGAGTCAATTCAAACATAAAATCTTTCGGGAAACGATCTATATTTCTACTTACCTGGCGTTTCAATTGTTTTGTTTCTACATTATACAATTCTGCCAGGTCTTTGTCAAACATAACTTTGTGTCCACGAATAAAGTAGATTTTATTCATTAAAATTTCTTCGGGAACGGCTAAAAATGCTACTTTTTTGCTCATATTACAGTATCACAACTTGAGGTAACAATTTGTGATATCAAGTTTTTTATAACGAAGAGCAAAATTACCAATTTGACCGAGTAAGTAGCGTAAATGTGCTGAAAGTATTTGTGTGGAAATGCTTCTATTCGTGTTGAAGCGGATAATACCAAAACTCAACTTTCAATTTTGTCGCGGGTGAATTCTATAATTTAGATTTAAAAAAGCCATGAAAAAAAAGCTATGAACTCTTGCCCTTGTATCAGACATTTATTGATGACATGAGATATGAAAAGCGCCTGCAAAAGAATGGGCGCATTATTAGAGGCCAAACAATAAGAAACTACCTGGCACTTCAAACCAATTTGATTGAGTATTCAACACTAACAGGCAAAGTGTTGAGACTGAAAGATTATGAAGACCTTAGAACTACACGAGCCAGGATCATAGAACGCAATTACTGGGAGCGTTTCTACTTCGGTTTTACTTCCTTTTTGTATGGCAAAGCCGACGACAACTTTGTAGGAACACAAATCAAACTTCTTCGCGCCTTTTTCAACTATCAGAACGACCGTATGGACCCGGCTCCCGGCGACTACTTTAAGTCCTTCTATGTGATCGAAGAGGAGATCCCCGTATTGGTTCTCTATCCCGAACGGCTAAACTTTTTGATCTACAACAAAGAATTTGAAAAAAGCCTTCCAAAACATTTGAAAAGACACAAAGACATGTTCGTGTTCGGATGTACCACTGCTTTGCGCTTCTCCGATCTTTCAAACCTCAAGACTTCTAACTTGGAAACGATAAACAAGAATCTATATCTGCACGTCCGATCAAAAAAAACGGGCATATTTACCCGTGTATACCTGCCTGATTATGCGAAAGACATCTTGCACAAATACAGGCGACGAAAAAAAAGCCTGTTCCCGCCCATTTCACTGGTCAATTTTAATATCGGTCTGAAAAAGATCGCATTGTTGGCGGGATGGACAGAAGAATTGGAAAAGACCCGAAACAAAAGAGGAATACCCTTCACACATTTTAAAGACGATAAAACCAAAACCAATTATCGTTTTTGTGATCTTATTTCATCTCATTGCATGAGGCGAACGGCTATCACAACAATGCTTCGTTGCGGAATGAATGAATTAAATGTAAGAAACATTTCTGGGCATAAGGCCAACAGTACTTCCTTCTACCGCTACATTAGTTATGCTGATTCCTTTATGGACGAACAAATGGAAACATACTACGCAAAAATGAACAATATGAGATTCAAAGAGTAAAAATGTCCAGAGAAATAATTGCATAAAAATGCAATTATTTCTCTATTTTTGATAGCATATATGTTCTTTGAATCGATTGCTGTGCGTGCACCTGATCAAATATGACGTTAGTGTACATTCGGAATGTTAATGCCGGGTAGATCGTTCTCCTCTGGAGGTGATTATAGGTATGGATTTCAAGGGCAAGAACGCGATGACGAAACATCTGGAGACGGGAACGCTATTGATTTTGGTTTCAGAGTCCATGATCCTCGTTTAGGAAGGTTTCTGAGTATTGATCCTCTTGCAACTAAATTCGCCCACAACTCCCCTTATGCATTTAGCGAGAATAGGGTTATCGATGGGGTAGACATGGAAGGTAAAGAATGGCAACCTGTGGATAAAGATGGATGTAATGTAGTTCCAGGGGCTAACAACATTGCTGATTATCTTTGGGTAGGTTATGAACAGGTGGAAGTATGTGTTGAAAGTTATGTAGATGTATTTGGGGAAGTAAAAAACACGGTCATGTTGAATATGTCTCCTGCAGGTACCGTTGGTGAAGCAGCAATATACACTCGGAATTCCGATAATATCATCACGTCTAAAAAGACATGGTCATCTGACGCCTATTTAGGAACTGGTGCAACTGCATCATCGAATGCCTCGGACAACAATCTAACTTTAACCGGAGTAGCAAATGGGCGAAAGGTAGTTGGAACACTCTCTCTAGTGACCACTTTTGAAGACGGAGCAACCTACGCAGGAGATACCTGGGACGTTCAATCCGGCACTTCCACCCTATATCGAATTCCTAATGGCGATTATACTGTAACTGGAGGAGCAGCGTCAGGAATTACCAGTTATACAAGGGATAACGTGGATTTCTTCTTTGACATAGGTCCAAATTCTGTATACGATGCTGATAAAGGAGAGAACAGAACCGGATTAGAAATACATCCAGATGGAGAAG
>JBKJQG010000175.1:0-14276 GCA_046594925.1 Bacteroidia bacterium | reverse complement strand
CCCGTCGTGATTTTGATTAAATGCTCCAATGGGTACAACTAAGATGCCCGCTCTGAATTTTAATGCTGAATGAAATTCAAAATCCAGCTGTGCCGTTTCAAGCGATATTTCTTCTGTGCCATGTTCGAATTCCAGTTCAGATAAAAATTTGATCCGTTTGCCGATCGAAGAGTATACAAAAATGTTGAACCTGCGCAATTCCATCGAAAAGCCTTCTGTGATACCGTCTGTTGAAAAATAATTCGTGTTGCCTTCTACATACCCTCCGAGCGCAGTGGAAGTCTTTCCTACTGCAATAAACGGACGGTTGTACATCGCGTCCTGGTTTACCTTCAGGCTGAGCGTATCCTTCGGACTGCGTTTTATGATGCTATCCAGTTGGGCTGAAGAGCAAAGATGTACAGACGTAAAAACAAAGAATAAGAGTATCGTTCTCATAGCTGGATGTAAATAAAGGATGCGTCTGTTGTAACGATGTATTTTTCAAGGTCTTTTTCTGCAGGAGGGTTTAGCACTTTTCCTGTGTTTGAAAATTCGCTGCCATGGCAAGGACAAACCAGATAATTTCCAGCGGTATTCAGTTCACAGCTTTTGTGGGTGCAGATCATGAGGACAGCGGAATAATCGTTCTCGTTCAGTTTTGCAAGATAGATTGGTCCCTGCAGGGCTTCGTTTTTTACGAGTACGAATTTGTTTTCGGAAAAATCTGTCTTCTTAATAACGATCTTTGTTTTATCAATCGAATTTGGAATGTAAAAAGCCGACTTGCAGCTTTGTAAAAGGATTGTCACTCCGATAGCGGAAGCACAGTTTTTTATAAAATTTCTTCGCTCCATTTATAAAGATCCTAAAAATTTAATGAGCTGTTGTTTTTCTGCTTCAGTCAGTGCATTAAATGCGTCTTTTCTACTACCTGCTTCTCCGCCATGGAAAGAAATTGCCATTTCAAATGAAGTCGCCCGCCCATCGTGCAGCAAAAATAATTGTCCTCCTTGCGAATCTTTAGCCAAGCCAACGCCCCAAAGGGGTGCTGTCCTCCATTCATAACTATAAGAGTCTCCTTCCGGGTAACCGTCATCCAGGTCACTCCCCATGTCGTGCAATAGGAAATCCGAATAAGGATGAAACGTTTTGTTACTGAGTGCGTCAATGTCGGATACACTTGTGGTGAATGTTGTTTTGTGGCAGCTGGTGCAGCCTATCTGATTAAATAAACTTTCTCCTGCGATCACATCCGGGTCATCTGTATTTCTTCTCTCGGGTGCTTTCAGCGTCCGCATATAGAAGACCAAGCTATTCGCAAAGTTTGCGGAGACTTCCGGATCGGGAACATCGTCGCCTGTATTGATGCCCGCCTGATAATTGTAGAGATCTGTTTCGTCATAAGGCGATGTTATGCCGATATCTTGTTTTAGAGCAAACACAACCTGGTCGGTGATGGTTACTTTTTCTGCCTTTTTACCAAATCTACCGATGTACTTACCATTTAGGGGATAGTGGATAGCTTCTGCATTAAAAAATGGTGTAGGGCTGTTGTAATTCGGCCGTCCTGAGATGCCGTCCGCATCTGCATCAATTGAATCTGCGTTTGCAAGTATGGCAAGATCGCTGAGTGCTGCAATGTATCCCAACCCCATAACTGCCGGAGCAACACGTTTTGTAAATACGTTCGCTTCTGCCGGGTAGGTTTCAATGGGATAACTGTCGATGGAATGCTCCTGTAACTGTGGTCCGCCTTTACTAAGCAGGTAATCTACTGTAGAGCCGGTTACGCTCGCATAACGAAAAAATGCTGTTGATGGATGTCCCTTTCCATTCCCTACATGACAATTGGAACAAGATTGCTGAACAAAGATCGGCCCGAGCCCATCCGCTTTTCCAAATATTTTTCCGAAGGCTGCATCACCAATTAAATGTTCTCTCTCCTGCTGTGGCGTCAGTCCTGGTATTGTCCCTACTAATACATCTGCAGATTTCGGTTCGGGAGGAAGCAGCTTCTCACAAGAAGGCAGTGCTATGATCATTGTAAAAAGAAGGATGAAAAAAAAGATCTTCTTGCTCATTTTTGATTGGTCTAGATTAAATATTTCGACAAACATACAAATTATTTTTAGACTCGTCTAAAAATAATTCAAGGACTTGTTTAAAATACTTATCTTTGTCCTTGAAAACGCTACAAAATGAATTCTTTCACAGAAGAGAACTACTTAAAGGCTATCTATAAGCTGATTGAACAGAGCGGTTCATCCGTTTCCACCAATGCCATTGCTGAAAAGATGAACACTAAAGCAGCTTCGGTCACCGACATGCTAAAGAAACTTTCGGATAAGAAGCTGATCAATTATCAAAAATATCAGGGAGTAACTTTAAGCAACAAAGGCGAGAAAGTGGCTTTGGTCGTTATCCGCAAGCACCGTTTATGGGAAATGTTCTTGCTGGAGAAACTGAATTTCAAATGGGATGAAGTACACGATGTGGCGGAGCAGTTGGAACACATCAATTCTGATAAGCTGATCGAACAGATCGACAAATTCCTAAACTTTCCGAAATTCGATCCTCATGGAGATCCTATTCCCGATGCGAATGGAAAGATCCAGAACCACAAATCGAAATCGATTGCCAATCACAAAAAGAACGACGTACTGGTCATGACCGGCGTGGTGGACCATACCCCTTCTTTCCTACAATACCTGGATAAATCAGGGTTGGCTTTGGGCAACGAGATTAAGATCAAAGAGGTGAACGAGTTTGATCGCTCACTTCAGATCACCATCAATAAAAAGAACACCATCTTCATCAGCAATGATGTTGCTAAAAACATACTCGCGATAACAAAATAAAATGAGCAACAATTCCCACAGGTCTTTATCCGAAGTCAATTCAACTGTAAGCACAAGCAAAGCCGGTTTCTGGAAAAAGCTCTTTGCCTTCATGGGTCCGGCGTACTTGGTGAGTGTGGGGTATATGGATCCGGGAAACTGGGCTACCGACATCGCAGGAGGAAGTCAGTTCGGCTACAAACTACTTTGGGTATTGCTGATGAGTAATTTGATGGCACTGCTCTTACAGAGTCTCAGTGCGAAATTGGGATTGGTGAGAGGCCTGGATCTGGCCCAAGCTTCCCGTCAAGCTTATCCGAAGGCTGTCAATTTTTTCAATTGGTTCTTGGCTGAGATTGCCATTGCCGCCTGCGATCTTGCGGAAGTAATAGGAATGGCGATAGGATTGCAGCTTTTGTTCGGACTCCCGCTATTGGCCGGAGTCACCATCAGTGTCGCAGATACCATTTTACTTCTCGTTTTGCAGCGTTACGGTATGCGCAAGATGGAAGCCTTCATTCTGGCTTTGGTCGCCACGATAGGACTGGGCTTTGTGGCAGAACTCATCTTTGCAAAACCTGACGGCGTGGAGCTTATGAAAGGATTCATTCCTTCTATGCCAAATAATACAGCGCTATACATCGCTATCGGGATCATTGGAGCCACTGTAATGCCTCATAATTTGTATTTACATTCCTCCCTGGTGCAGACCAGGAAGATCGACCGTTCACCGAAAGGAATCTGGGAAGCGATCAAGTTTAATTTCATTGACACCTTCATCGCCCTGAATATGGCACTTTTTGTGAATGCCGCCATTCTCATTCTTGCGGCTGCTGCATTTTACACAACGGGCAACACCGAAGTCTCCGAAATACAGGATGCACATAGTTTACTCGGAGATATTTTCGGGAAGACTGCCCCTGCCCTCTTTGCTATTGCTTTGATCGCTGCAGGGCAAAGTTCAACGTTGACCGGAACTTTATCCGGACAAATTGTAATGGAAGGTTATCTCAACTTGAGAATACAGCCTTGGCTTAGAAGGCTTATTACAAGGCTAATTGCGATCATTCCTGCTTTCCTCGTGATTTGGCTGATGGGAGAAGATGCTACTGGAGAACTGCTTATTTTGAGTCAGGTTATCCTGAGTCTCCAATTAGGTTTTGCGGTCATTCCCCTCATTCACCTAACCAGTGACAAACGTCAGATGGGCGAATACGCCAACAAAGTCTGGGTGCAGATTTTGGCCTGGTTGATTGCATTGACAATCGTAAGTCTGAACGCAAAATTGGTAATAGAGACGCTAGGTAACTGGATAGCAGAGGCCGAAGATCCTTCCGTATATTATTTTATAGTAATTCCTGCTGTTCTCGGCGCAGGAATTCTACTCTTATACATTACCTTTGCTCCTATCCTCAAGAATGTAAAATTAAAAGCAACAGTGGCGCCGGACGGACTTCCAAGAGATCTCGAGATCACCGATACAAAGACATACAAGCGCATTGCCGTTACGGTGGATTTCAGCAGCAGCGACAGCAAAGCGATCAGCAATGCTTTTTCTCAAGGTGGAAAAACAGCTTCTTACATTCTCATTCATATTGTTGAAACAGCCGGTGCGCGGATGATGGGAAGCGAGATCGACGACCTTGAAACACTTTCGGATCAAGCTGCTTTAGAACGCTACAAGACAGAACTCGAGGCAAAAGGCTATGCGATCGAATTAAAGTTAGGCTTTGGCAACCCCAAGAAGAGCATTCCTGAAATTGTAAACAATTGCGATGTTGATTTGCTGGTGATGGGCGCCCACGGGCACCGCGGATTTAAAGATCTTTTGTTTGGAACAACTCTGGATGAAGTAAGGCACAATGTTCGAGTACCGGTTCTAATTGTTAAGTAGGCCCCTTATTTTAGTATCTTTGCCGCCCGATGAGTTTAGAGAATAACATCAATATCAAGAACCGCCAAGCATCATACGAATATGCTTTCATTGATAAATACCTTGCAGGCATTCAGCTTACCGGGACCGAGATAAAATCCATCCGCGAAGGAAAAGCAAACATCAGCGATGCCTTTTGCGTCTTTTTAAAAACAGAACTCTTCGTCCGGAACATGAATGTGTCACCGTATTTTAACGGGACCTACAACAATGTCCCGGAAAAGCGTGACCGCAAACTGCTGCTGAACCGGCAGGAACTCAATAAGCTTCAGGGTAAATTAAAAGATCAGGGATTGACAATCATTCCGCTTCGGTTGTTCATCAATGAAAAGGGATTTGCAAAGCTCGAAATAGCTCTGGCAAAAGGTAAAAAGCTGTTCGATAAGCGTGCCGACATCAAGAAAAAAGATGTGGAGCGGGAAACGAACCGAAAGCTTAAATAGAGATTAGGCCTCCGTTTTCTGAGGTTTTAACACGTAGTACTTTAAAAGCTACGTGTCTGTGTGTTAAAAAGCGGGCGGGCCTGCGAAGGACAAACTATTTTTTTGTTTTCTCTTGTCCGGAAAATTCAAATTTTTTCTTCTCTAGGCCAGATTTCATCTGAACAACCGTGCCTTCAATGTCGTAATTGATAAGCGTTACGTCCCAGTGGTAATCATTTTTTTCTTCCGAATGATCCGCCTCGAATTTCACCATGTGCATCTCTACTTCATCCTCAGTATATGTTGAATCCAGGAGCACACGCATTTGCATCGGTGGCAGGCTTAGTTTTTCATACATCAGGTCCGCTTCCACCTTGCCGGCTTTCAACATGAGGAGACTGGGTTGAGCCTTTCCTCTGCCCGCAGCTTTCACTTCATAGAACTGAACATTGAATTTTTTGTTATCTAGGAATTTATTCGGTGTTTTTTTCTGCGCAAAGGAATTTGCAGAGAACAAAAGGACAGTGATCAAAGAGAGACATGCGATTCGGATTGTATTTTTCATTTTTATCTGTTTAATGCTTTGTTGACAATTATTTAGCCAAAAATTAAATATGTGGTGTAAAACTAAACTTTATCTTTACTTTATAAAAATTTTTAGGATGAATTTAATGAACAGATTTCTGTATTACGGTGTGATCATCCCCATTTCGCTGCTTCCTTTCCCACTTTTATACGGCTTATCCAACTTTCTCTACTGGGTACTCTATAAAATGATAGGCTATCGAAAAAAAGTTGTTTTAGGGAACATTCAAAGATCATTCCCCGACATGTCGGCCAAAGAACACATGGAGATCTGCGATAAATTTTACAGTCATTTCTGTGACTTGATCCTGGAGAGCCTAAAAACATTCACCATTTCCGAAAAACAAGTTAGCAAAAGGGTGGTTTGCAAGAATCCCGAACTGATCGACAAGTATTTTGATCAGGGTAGAAGCGTGATCATCGCGGGCGGACATTTGGCTAACTGGGAGATCTTTGCTGTGGGAGTGGATGCCTTGATCAAGCACAAGACAATAGGGATCTACAAACCCTTGTCGAATAAGTATTTTGACGAGAAGATGCGAAAGACCCGCAGCAAATACGGATTGTACATGATCTCCACAAAGATCGTGAAACAAGTATACGAACAGGAGAAGAATAACTTCACAGCCACTATTTTTGCCATTGATCAATCGCCCTCCAACCCGAGAACCTGCTATTGGATGACCTTTCTGAATCAGGATACGGGCGTTTTGTTCGGCACTGAAAAATTTGCCAAAGAATACAACCAACCGGTACTTTACGGCAGAATCAACAAAGAAAAACGAGGTTACTACAGTTTTGAATTCTTTGAGACCTTTGATCAGCCTAAGGATACCAAAGAAGGAGAGATCACAGAAATAGTGACAAAAATGCTGGAGAAAGACATCCTTGCAGCTCCTCACTATTGGCTCTGGAGCCATAAACGATGGAAGCATAAACGTCCCGAAGGCAAATAACTTGCGAATAGCGAACAAAACAAATAGTGCGAATCTGTGTGTTGGAAAACAGGATTTCAGATTTTAAATACAAATAGATAAGGAATAAATGAAAAAAACAGTTCTGCTGATCGCATTATTGGCCGCCATAGCAACTGCCTGCAAAACAAAGAAAGAAGCAACCGCGACGGTTCCTCCTGCGCCTTTAGATTGCAGTACTTCGGTGGTTACTTATGAGGCTGTTAAATCCATAATCGCATCCAAATGCAACCGTTGTCATAACTACGGAAGCACTCCGGGAGGTTATAGTCTCCTCAACATTGACGATGTAAAACGTGCAGCAACAAACGGAGCGCTGCTGGGAACTATTAAGCACAACAGCGGATATTTTGCCATGCCGGCACAAGCATCAAAATTGGATCAGGCGACCATCAATACCATTGAATGCTGGGTTAAGAACGGAATGAAAGAATAATGAACGGAGCACCATTAGCAGAACGCATGCGTCCGACCAGTTTGGACAACTACATCGGCCAAAAGCACATTGTGGGCGAAGGAGCCATTTTGCGGAATGCAATCAAATCGAATTTGTTGCCTTCCATCATTTTGTGGGGCCCTCCGGGAGTCGGAAAGACCACGCTGGCAAACATTATAGCCCATCAACTCAAACGTCCTTTTTATGCATTGAGCGCGATCAACTCCGGGGTGAAGGACATCCGCGACGTGATCGAAAAATCAAAATCGAGCGGACTTTTTAATCAGAGTAATCCCATTTTATTCATTGATGAGATCCACCGTTTTAGCAAATCACAGCAGGATTCATTGCTGGGAGCCGTAGAAAAAGGAACCATTACACTGATCGGAGCAACGACGGAAAACCCTTCCTTTGAAGTGATTTCAGCTCTCTTATCGAGATGCCAGGTTTATATTTTGAAGCACCTGGAAAAAGAAGACCTGTTAGAAATGCTGGATTTGGCAATGAATACAGATGTAGTGTTGAAGACAAAAAAGATCAGCATCCTCGAAAACGAGGCGTTACTGAGACTTTCCGGCGGTGATGGAAGAAAATTGCTGAATGTTTTTGAATTGGTAGTAAATTCCATTGGCGGTGACGACCTGGAGATCACCAATGAAAAGGTGAACAACATTGTTCAGCAGAACATTGCTATCTATGATAAAGCAGGAGAGAATCATTATGACATCATTTCCGCCTTCATCAAATCAATTAGAGGAAGTGATCCCAATGCCGCTGTATATTGGCTGGCGAGGATGATTGAAGGTGGTGAAGATCCCCTGTTCATTGCTAGAAGATTATTGATATTAGCTTCTGAGGACATCGGCAACGCTAATCCTACCGCTTTGGTGATTGCCAACAATTGCTTTCAGGCCGTGAACGTGATCGGATATCCGGAATCCCGCATCATTTTATCGCAAACGGTAACTTACCTGGCTTCGTCAGCCAAGAGCAATGCAGCCTATGAGGCAATCGGACTGGCTTCTGAAATGGTCAGAAAGACAGGGAACCTTCCTGTTCCGCTGCATTTGCGGAATGCTCCTACCAAACTCATGAAAGACATTGGGTACGGCGAAAATTATGAATATTCACACGGACACAAGAACAACTTTTCGGCTCAGGAATACCTGCCTGTAGAACTAAGTGGGATGAAACTATACAATCCCGGAAACAACGCCAGAGAAAATGAAATGAGGGAATTACTTAAAAAACTCTGGGGAGACAAGTACAAATATTAATCTTCAGCGAGGGTACTTTCGTCGTATACAAAATAGTGAGCGATCCCTACTATCAATCCGCCAATCCCCTGCTCTACGGTTTGCCAGCATCCATCCAGCAATAAGTTCTCTAATTTTGAACCGGTACTGAAAGAAACACCAATAACCGAAGTCATTATAAAAAGGATGAAGCCTAAACAAGCTCCGGAAACCAAACCTTTGATCAAAGGCTTTCTTTTAAATTTATTCTCCAAAAGCTGTATCTCTATGGCTTTTGCTGATAAGAACCCAATGATCAAGTACACAAATACAGCAAAGATCAAAAAGATCTCTTTGGGATAGCTAAGGCGGGAAAAGTCAGTTAAAAAGACACCATGCCAGATGTAGGACAATACAAACATCGCAATTGAAGAAGCCAACCAGGATATTAAAAAGCGTTTACTTAGCATAGTTTATTGGTAATACGATGGTACAAAGTTATTGTATTTATTCTTTCCTGCAAAAATATTCTCAGTGTTTTCACCTCTAAGCTTAGGGTTTTTACCTTTTTTTAAATATTTTTTAGTATTTTTATCAAGGTAATAATCTTCGCAACAGCAAAAGAAATGAGAAAATTTATCCATCTATTAGTATTGACCGCTCCCTTGTTCTTTTCTTCCTGCAGGAAAGAACTGGAAAAGCCGTCTTGGGATACGGAGATACTGGCTCCGCTCATTGATGCGAGCATGAACATTAACAACCTTCTTCCGGATTCGGTGCTACAGGCAAATGCCGATAGTTCGATGAAGATCGTCTTCAACAACGACCTTTACAAGATCGACATAGATACGTTGTTCAACATCGGAGATACCACCATTCACAATGGTTATTCCGTAGGACCGATTGGCCTGCCTGCCGGATTTGCCATTCCTTTTCCTTCATCTACGTCCACCACTTATGCTCTTCCCGGCATAGAACTGAAAAAAGTGATTATTAAGTCCGGATTCGTTCTTTTCAAAGTAAAAAGCAAGATCCTCGAAGCCACCATATATACATACGGAATACCGTGTGCAAAAGATCCGATGGGTGTTGCATTCACAAGGACTTTTACCGTTCCTGCCCGGGTGGGTTCTACACCGGGCACGTATGATCTGCTGGTGGATCTGTCGGGTTATACCATTGATCTTACCGGGCCTTCGGGAACACAGATCAACACCATTTACACTACTTTGGCTGCAAATACAGTCGGAGCAGTTACCGTGAATCCTGCCGACAGTTTATTGATCGACAATACATTCTATGACCTGATTCCCTACTATGCAAAAGGCTATTTCGGGAACAATACATACAATGTAGGCCCAACTACCAGCAATTTTACGCTATTCGATCGTATTGTTGATGGCACACTTCAATTGGAAGATGTAGATTTCGATTTCAATATTGAGAACCCCATTGGGATGGATGCTCGCTTATATGTGAACGATATCAGCTCTATAAATACAAGAACCGGAACAACCATAAACCTTACGAATACCATTATCGGCAGTACGATTAATATTAACAGAGCTGCAGAAAGTGGCGGTATCGTTTATCCTACTTATGCGAATTTTCCATTGAACACTACCAACTCGAACATTAAACCAATGATCGAAAATCTCCCTAACAAGTTTGGTTACTCGATGCAGATCGTCACTAATCCACTGGGAAATGTTTCCGGATCCAATGATTTCATTTATTCCGATAAGTTGCTAAAAGCTTCACTGAACATGGAGATTCCACTTTCCTTAGTTGCTAATGATCTTACTCTTGTGGATACTTTGGGATTGAACATTTCTCAGACAGATGGCACACAGAATATTCATGACGGAACTATTACTTTGTTTGCCAATAACGGATTTCCATTCGATGCGCAATTGCAGTTCTATCTGCTGAATGAAAACAATGTGGCTGTTGATTCGATTTTCGGATATGCCAACACCATTGTGGAAGCCCATCAATGCCAGCCTTAGAGCCGTCGGAAAAAAACTGACCAAAATCAATGTTCCCATCAATGAAAGTAAAATGAATTTGTTGTACGACACTAAAAAAGTAGTGCTCAAAGTGAAATTCAATACCAGTGCCCAACCGCAATACATTAAGATCTACAGTGAATATTCGATCGATGTGAAATTAGTGGGTGATTTTAATTATACGGTACAACTTAAATGACCTTTCAATTGAAAAAAATAGTTCTATTCCTTGTTTTTGCATTTATCGAAATAGGCTCCCAAGCGCAAATCTCAGCCATTTTTTCGGATGAATTCCCTGATTCCACCAAAACCCGTGTGGGCATCACTGGCGATTTTGATATGAACGCATCTGCCTTAACATCCGAATTCCTTTCTAAGTTTTACAAAGGCGGCTTCATTGATGACGACCTAAAGAACAGGGTTCTGGATCGCACAAGGAATATGAACACCATTGGTGCTAATCTGAACTACGGAGTTTATGTTGGAATAAAACTCGATTCTCTTTTTCATAAACAAAACGTCAGCCTGTTCTTCAGTCTGCGCGACCGAGCCCATTTCGATGCGCGTTATTCAAAGGATTTTTACAAAGTCGGATTTTATGGCAACGCGGATTATGCCGGAGAGACAGCCAATTTCAATGATTTTAATCTGACATTCTTAAGATACCAGCAATTGCAGGTCGGACTATTCTCTTCTAAATACGACAGCGCTGCAAGATGGGGAATTGCGCTTTCTTTCCTGAAAGGAGAACAATATGCTTCCGTGTATGCACAAAAAGCGGAGCTCTTTACAAGTGAGGACGGGCAATACATCGATTTTTCTACCAACATGCAAGTAGCTAAATCGGATACATCAAAAAAAGGGATTGGTGCTTTTAACGGAGCCGGAGCCTGCATCGATATTTATTTTGAAGCCCCTTTCCAGACACGTTTCGGAGATTCCAAGTTGCGTGTATCGGTTACGGATATCGGCGCTATCAAGTTCAACAGCAATTCACTCTTCCTGAACCAGGATTCGACTTTTCATTATTCCGGCTTTCACGTGACGAGTATTTACGATTTGCAAGATTCAACCTATGCCGATAACACGCAGGACAGCCTCACAGCCAGAATAGTTCCTTTTAAGAAACAATCTTTCTCAGTGACATTGCCATCTGTTTTGAACCTCACTTATGAGACCCGCTTCGGTGAACACTTTGAAATGACGGAAGGACTCCGTTATGTTTTTAATGGGAATTATCATTTGTTGTTATACTTAAAAGGGAATTTCATCATCAATCCTAAGTTCGCCATCTCCGCAACTGTCGGTTACGGAGGCTATGGCAATCTGAACTGCGGAATTGGTGCTTTTGCCAATCTCGGAAAGGGTTTCATTATCTATGCAGGGAGCAATAATTTAGAAGGGATCATTGCTCCGAAAAAAGCATGCGGACAATCTGCATACATTTCAATCGCTAAAAATTTCAGATAAACTTATGTCATTGAACACCATTAAAAATATCAAGCATTTAGATTCCGGTAATTTCTTTTTGATTGCCGGCCCTTGTGCTGTTGAAACCGAAGAGATCTGTTTTGAGATCGCTGAAAAAGTAAAAGCAGTCACCGACAATCTCGGGATTCCTTATATATTCAAAGCTTCCTTTAAAAAAGCAAATCGTTCACGCTTAGATTCGTTTACAGGAATAGGTGATGAAAAAGGATTGGATATCATTGCCAAAGTTGGAAAACAATTGAATCTTCCAACACTTACAGATATCCATACGCACGAAGATGCAACAATGGCGGCCAAGTATGTGGATGTTTTACAGATCCCCGCTTTTCTCTGCCGTCAGACGGATCTTCTGGTTGCTGCTGCCTTAACCGGAAAGCACGTTAATATTAAGAAAGGACAATTCCTTTCAGCAGAGTCGATGAAATTTGCGGTGGACAAAGTAAAAGAATCCGGCAACTCCAATATCATGCTCACAGAAAGAGGAACCTTTCTCGGTTATCAGGATCTGGTGGTCGATTACAGAGGAATTCCGGAGATGCAAAAGAACAACGTTCCCGTAGTGATGGACATTACCCATTCCTTACAGCAACCGAATCAGACTAGCGGTGTGACTGGCGGAAGGCCAGAACTGATTGGAACCATTGCGAAAGCTGCCATTGCCGTAGGGGCTGACGGGATTTTTTTAGAAACCCATCCGAATCCTGCAAAAGCAAAATCAGACGGTGCCAACATGCTGCACCTGGATCATTTCGAAAAACTTATGAATGACCTGGTGAAGATCAGGAAAGCAATAAAATAAATCTCGCACCATGAAAACACTAAAGAATATTCTGCTTGTCGTTTTGTGCATTGCGTTGCACGATATTGCTTTTTCGCAAGTGAAGTTTGCAAAAGCATACGGCGGAACAGGCTATGACTATGGCTATTCGGTGAAACAAACCTTTGATAACGGGTATATTGTTGCGGGTTCTACTACCAGCTACGGATACGGCGCGAGTGATGCCTTCCTTGTTAAAATAGATTCTTTTGGATATCAATTGTGGCACAGGGAGTATGGTGGGATCAACATTGACAAAGCATATTCAATTAAAGAAACAAGTGACTCAGGCTTGGTCGTTGTCGGATACACAAACAGTTTCGGGCACGGCGGCTACGACATTTATTTGATCAAAACCAACAAAGTGGGTGATACGATCTGGACCAAGACTCTTGGCGGTGTCGATTGGGATTTTGGATTCAGCATTGATGTCACTTCCGATGGAGGCTATATTGTAGCTGGTGGTACATACAGCTATGGGAGTGGCAATGAGGATATGTATTTGTTAAAATTAGATTCTTCCGGAGACACAGTGTGGACAAAAACATTCGGTGGAATTAATGATGATGAGGCTAAGTCGGTAAAACAAACTAGTGACGGCGGATATATAGTGATGGGAAATACCAAGAGCTATGGTGATTCCGATGGCGATTTTTTAATCATAAAAACGAATTCCATAGGTGATACACTTTGGACAAAAAAATATGGAGGGACCCTCATGGAGGAGACAGGAGAAATCATTGAAGCGGCAAACGGTGATTTCATCTTTACGGGAGGAACATTGAGCTATGGCACGGGAGAGCGTGTATATGTTGCAAGAACGTCTCCTATTGGTGATAGTCTTTGGTCAAGAGTTTACGGCGGACCTAATTATACATATTCAGCTTCCGTTGTCGAAACATCCATCGGGAGAATAGTTTTTGCAAACACAACAGCAAACAGTGGTGCCGGCTTGAAGGATGCTGCCGCATTTGTTGCGGATCAAGATGGATGGTTTATTAATAATACTTCTTATGGTTCTCCGAGCAACGATGAAGTATTCTCTATTTCTAAATGCAGGGACAATGGCTACATACTTTGCGGTTACACAGAAGGATATGGTTCAATATTTTCCAATTTTTACGTGATCAAAACCGATTCTTTGGGCGCTTCTGCTCCATTCACAACTTCTGTTTTTGAGGTAGATAGAGCTACAAGCTCTTTTACTATTTATCCTAATCCCGCAAAATCCTATGGCGAAATTACATTGGCTTTTAATGATGACGTAAATTTCACCGGGAATTGCGAATTAATCTTAACTGACATTTCAGGAAAGGTTTTGCAGAAAATTGACGTTGGACTTATAAATACTACAGTTTCTTTTTTACTTAACGATATCAAAAGTGGCGTTTATTTTATTACCGTAAAAAACGAAGACTCCATCTTAGGACACGTGAAATTCGTTTCTCTAAAGTAATATTCCATGAAAGAAAAATGCAGGCTTTTGAAAAATGCTATCTTTTTCTTTCATGGAATATTACTTTAGAGAAACGAATTTCACGTGTCCTAAGATGGA
>JBKJQG010000018.1:0-7504 GCA_046594925.1 Bacteroidia bacterium | reverse complement strand
CGAGCAACAATACCAGGGCTTTGTTCAGGTTTCCATCCGACTTGCTGATGTTCAGCTTCACCCTCTCCTCTACTTCTACCCAGCGTTTATCGGCATGCAGTGTTCCAAACGCTGGCTCTTTAGAAATCTCAGCATAATTTAAATAATCATAGAGTTTAACGACTTTAAAAAGCTGCACAAACGCTGAATCTTTCATACCCGCCAATGTCCATGCCCGAGCAGCATTGTAGCGGTCTTCCATGTATGCTTTTCCGCCATTCGCCTTGAAAGCCGCCGCATAGGATTGCCCCGCTTTTTTATACTGTTTGCTCAAAAAGCTGGTCTTTGCTTTATCGATAAACTCAAAATATCGCGCGGAAGGCTGTGCTTTCGCTAATTGTAAAAAAGCGAAGAATGCGAAAAGGATGAACAGATTTTTTTTACTCATTGTTAGTGGGTCTGTTAAGGAATGCGTGAATACTTTCGTATTTCATTGGGAATAATCGCTACTGAACTCTTACACGTGGATCTAATATTCCATAAACGATGTCGACGCCGATGTTGATGATCACAAAGATCATAGCGAAAATCAGTGTTGCGCCCATTACAACGGGAAGGTCATTTTTATTCAAGGCGTCTACCACCTCATATCCGATCCCTTTCCAGTTGAAAATGATTTCGACAAAAACAGCTCCAGCCATAAGACCTGCAAACCATCCGGAGATAGCTGTGATAACGGGATTCAATGCGTTCTTCAGGGCATGTTTAAAAACTACACGGTAAAAACTCAATCCTTTTGCTGTTGCAGTGCGGATATAATCTTGTGAAAGCACATCCAGCAACGAGCTGCGTGTTAATTGAATAATGATGGCCAGCGGTCGCAGACCCAAGGTAATGGTCGGAAGGATCAGGTTCTTTAAATCCAGGTGCTCGTCTCCGAAATCGTCTATGGAGTACAAGGAGCCAACGTTATTCAGGCCGGTGTAATCACGCAAAACGAATCCGAAAAACCATGCGATAAGAAGTCCCATGAAGAACGATGGAAGCGCCATTCCGAAGATGGCAAAGATGAGTGAACTCTTGTCGAACCAGGAATTTTTCTTTATGGCTGAAAAGATCCCCAACAGAATTCCGAAGATCGCGCCGAAGGTAATGGATGCAAAGGCCAGGATAGCTGTCTCGGGAAGTGTTTCTATCACAATGTCGGAAACTTTTCGTTTGGTGATGTATGATCTTCGCAGGTAAGGATACTTCAGCACCATCACTTTGGATCCTACGTGAAATAATTTTACGTAGGAGGAATACTTTTCGCGGCTCAGATAAAGATAATGATCTTTGTTCTCGGGATCGTGAACGGACAATGGCGAAAGGTCGTTCAGGTACATGAGGAACTGTGTCGTCATCGGCTTGTCTCTTCCGAGATCTTTGTTGATCGCATCAATAGAGGCCTGATCGGCGCGTTGTCCCAACATCATACGTGCAGGATCTCCGGGCAATACGTTGAACAGCAAGAACACTACGGTGATCACACCCAGCAAAACAAGGAAACCGTAAAATAATCTCTTAACAATGAATTTTATCACAAGCTATTTCTTTAAATATTTTTCTTTGATGTCGTTGTAAGTCGGGAATGAATGGTAATGCCACATATCTACTACTGTTCCGCCTTTCAGCAGCATCAGTCCGGGATTGGAGCGCACCATTGTTTTTAAAACTGTTCCGTCGGTATTGTAAAATTCCACTTCGGTTTTTGCCTCTGCTTTGAACTTCTCTACTGTTTCTTTGGTTGAGGAGGTCAATGCAATGAAAGCTACACTGTCCTGTTTGCAAAGCGCCATAAAATCGTTTACCTTGGAGAACGCACTTTTATCAGCCTTTTCGAGGTCATAACAGATCAGTAAAAAGTTGTATTCCGGATTCTCAATGATGTCCTGTGTATAATCTGATCCTTCTGAATTCGAAATGCTGAAATCCTTGATCTTGGCTTCTACTCCTTTTTTCGTCACCTCAGTGCGGCTGTCCACATAGTCATACTGCACATCCCAGCCCTCCGGCCATTTATCGAACTCTTTCAGCTCTCCTGTTTTCTTGTCCTTCAGCTTGTAAAAATACTTCAACTCATCGGGAATGCCCTTTGTCTGCTCAGGAATGTTCTTCCCGATCGCATAAGGGCGGAAGTCGATCACCGGCAGATAATTGTAAGTATAGATCGGAAAAGCAATGGATGCGGTCAATACCAGCATGAGCAGGAATTTCTCGAACTTCTCTCCTACCAATGGACTGATGTGCTGCTTACCAATAAAAAGCAAAAGAATCAAAACGAGCAAGATCAGATCTTTGTAGAACGATTGCCAAGGTGTAAGCGGAATGGCATCGCCGAAACAGCCACAGCTCAACACTTTTTGGAAATAGGCGGAATAAAAAGTTAGGAAGGTGAAGAAGACAATCATCAGCAAGGAGAGCCAGAGCGTCAGTTTCACGCGTGCTCCCAGCAGCAAAGTGAATCCCAGGATGATCTCAAAAATGCAAATGAAGATGGCCAGCGGCAATGCCAAAGGCACCATGAAGTGGGTTCCGAACACTTCGAAATATTCCACCAGCTTGTAGCCAAAACCCACAGCATCATTGGCTTTGATGAAGCCTGAAAAAATAAACAAGACGCCTACAAGTACTCTGGCTATGTTTGTTACTATTTTCATTTCTTTTTGTCGTCGTCTTAAATATTATGCTTCTGTCTGTGCTTCTTCTTCCAACTTGATCAATGCGAAGATCGAATAATTGATCATGTCGTGAAAATTCGCATCCACTCCTTCGGAGATGATGGTTGCACCTTTGTTATCTTCTATTTGCTTTATGCGCAGGATCTTCATCAGAATCAAATCTGTTAATGAGCTTACCCGCATGTCTCTCCAAGCTTCCCCATAGTCGTGATTCTTGTTCTCCATCAGGCTTCTGGCCTCGTTGGCATGTTTGTCGAAAAGTTTGCTGACTTCATCCGATGGCAATTCCATCCTGCTGTCGTTCTTCATGTCCAATTGAATGAGGCCGATGATGGAGTAATTCACAATGCCGATGTACTCGGAGCGGGCATCCTCATTTATTTTTTGAGTACCTTTGTCCTCGATGTTACGGATGCGCTGTGCTTTGATGAAGATCTGGTCGGTGATGGAGCTGGTGCGAAGGATGCGCCACGCTGTGCCGTAATCCTTCATCTTTTTAATAAAAATATCTTTGCAAGCGGTAATTGCAACATTGTATTGAGAAAACGTTTTAGTCATAGAGTAATCAATTTTAGAGTTTCAGAATTTTAGAATTTTAGATTGAAAAAATATCTCTAAAAACCAAAAATTCAAAAAATCCAGAATTCCTTTTATAATGGCACAAGATACTGATTTTTTGCAAAAAATAGAGCGGATTTTTGACCAAAGGTCTATGCCCCTGATAATGGGCATTTTAAATGTGACGCCGGACTCGTTTTTCGATGGCGGAAAGTATACTGAAGAAGCAAGCTGGCTGGAGCAGACAGCCAAAATGATAGAAGAAGGTGCCGGGATCATTGACATAGGAGCATGCTCCACCCGTCCGGGTGCGCCACAGCCGAGCGAGGCAGAAGAATCCGAACGGCTGATCAAGGTGATTTCTTCGGTCCGGAAAACCCACCCGGAGATCCTGATTTCTGCGGATACTTATCGTGCCGGCATTGCCCGAAAAGCAGTAGCTGCCGGAGCCAACATCATCAACGACATTTCAGGAGGAACACTCGATGCAGCCATGTTTGAAACGGTGGCTGAACTGAAAGTCCCTTACGTGCTCATGCACATCCTCGGAAATCCTTTGACCATGCAGGAAAATCCGGTCTATGCAGATGTGGTAAAAGAAGCAAAAATGTTCTTCGAACAAAGCCTTAAAAAGCTGAACTCCCTGGGTGTAAAACGAGTCATCCTAGATCCAGGATTCGGCTTTGGAAAAACGCTGGAACACAACTTTCAATTAATGCAAAATCTGGATGAATTTCAATCATTCAAGCTGCCGGTCCTTGTCGGCATCTCGAGGAAATCAATGGTTAATAAACTGCTGAATATCAGTTCAAAAGATGCTCTTAACGGAACAACCGTATTAAATACTTTCGCAATTCAAAAAGGCGCAACCATCCTTCGTGTTCACGATGTGAAAGAGGCTGGCGAAGTGGTTAAGATCACACAGTTCCTTAAAGGACTTTAACGCCGACAATTGCATTCTTTTTTCTCGCTTATTTGCCAGCAATCAACCATTTCGAACGCCCGATGAAATATACCATTCCTATTTTGAGATGATCATTTTCTGCGTATCAAGGATGCCGCTATCGTTGGTCAAAGAATAGAAATAAATTCCATTGCTGAGGTTGGCAAGATTTACCTCCAGTGAATTGCCGCCGGTTCCAATTCGATGTTTTTCCACGATCTCACCCAAAACATTAATTATCACAATTTCAGTATTTAAGCTGTTTTCCGGCAACTCAAACACAAAAGTAGCACGATCCGACGCAGGGTTAGGCAAACAACCCAACTTATACTCATGGCTTGCAGTAACTGTTTCTGAGTTTGCTGAATAAATACCGGGATCTTCTGTTTTGAGATTTCCCACGCCTGCACACGATCCATCCGCCAAAGAGGCAACTGAAACAGCTGTAAATCCAATACCTGTGGTCAGCATGATCGTATCTGAAGGATTGTAGTAATAATTCATTGGAATTCCGTTATAGCGCAACTGATGGTTAGCAAGTGAAGAAGTTGAAACGAAAAAATTTCCTGCTCCCTCATTTATCGAACCCTGTGATTTTAAATTTGAATTATTACAATAGATCGCATAGTTACTGTAGTTATCAAATACATTGCAATTTATATCCAGGCTAAGAAAGTTGCCATTTGTTAATTGAATGGCCTTTGTCTGTTCGCTAAAATAATTCCGGCTGATAACAGATTGAATGTCCAAGACATTATTAAATGCATTTATTCCTGTCGTGTATGCATAGAACCGGTTTTCAGTTAAATGAAAGTTTTTACACTTCTTCATATTGATGGCCGTGATGCCATACGCAAAAATGTTTTCACTCACGTCTGCATTCAATACCTGTTCCATGTTGACCGGAGTTGTTGCATCAGTAAGCGTTGTGCCGGACATGCTGAACTGAGAATTATCGGTGTTATTGCCAATGATATCTATCCCTCTCCATTTTTTTATCGAATCGCAGCCTTGCAAAACCGAATTGGTAATGATCAATTTTCCGCCCTGCAAAACTCTGATCCCTGCGTTTTCAAGAAAATTCACTTGGCTGGCTGCGATGTTCAGCACAACATTGTTAGGAACTGTCAGAATTCCATTGATCACTACTACGGCGGAAGAAAGTGTTGTTGAAGCCGTAAGTGTAACGCTGTTATAATTGGGTGTGCCGCAAGTTGGCAAACACGGCGGTCGGTTGTCGTTAATTGTAACTCCAACCGCATCGTAAGCGATACAGCGATCAGGCGTTCTCATTTCCAGCTCATACGTGGTGCTTACAAAAGGATTTACCTGAACAACAGCTCCTGTATCGATTGTAACTCCTGTAGCATTATCACGCCAGAAATAAGACGCTCCCGGAACGATTGGTGCCGCCACAAGCGTGACTTTACAGTTTCGACCGGCTATCAGATCATCTCCGGCGCTCACGGTTTGACAAGCCGGTTTAGCGATAACATATTTTTCGGCACCGGTGTATTTCATGGGAGCGGAATTTATTGATTCGAATTGTCTTAAACGATACTCGTATGGCGCTGCAGGGACAGCTCCCGGAAAATAATTGAATCCAACACAAAGCTTATGCATTTCGGATGGCGGAAGTGTAATGTTTGAAATGTTTGCCGTTCCATTCACAAGCCGGATCTGATACGGGTGGGCGTCGACACTTACCGGATCATGGGTATGGACGCCGGTTGCCGTTCTGTGGGTATACTTTTCGCGTCCTTCTACTATTCCGATCCCGGTTTTTCCTCCGACAGCCCATTCTCCGTATAATGCCGGACCCAGGTCAATGGAAATCAAACCGTTCGTGCCGGTGAACCCTGAAAGGTCTGTCATGTCTAAGGAATTTACGGAGGTCTGAGTCGACAAATTTCCAAAGTGCAGGTCATGGCCTACTATGCCCGGACCATCCGTATTCACAAAAGTGACATTCTTTTGTGTGATGTTGTTAAAACTTTGGGCATTGTAACCCGCGCCCACTCCTGTCACTTCAACGCCAATCGGATAATCATCGCTGTTTACCAATCTTGCCAAAAGGCACCACTCCTGGCGGGATGTGGTCACGTAAGGGTCGGTAAATACAGTGTCATTTGCAACGTTGTTCCACACTTGCTCGATCACACCTTCTTCGCCCGGCTGCAGGGTAATGCTGCGCGTACACGCGGTTTCCCCTGCCCCAATAACGCCGTCCCCATTAGCATCTCCGCATAGTATTTCTTCCCAGGAACCGCATGTTACGCCACTGCATGTGCCCCAATGATCGGTTACTGTGGCTCTGTGGTAATATAAATGCAATGTTCCGCTCTCCTGGTTGCACCCTCGGTTTCTTATTTTTGTATAGATCACAGGGCGGGAACTCGGATTGGTAACCCACTGCGAAGTCCATTCCGGACTTTCACCTGTGTGTTCACTGGCATATCGGTTTGGCGAAGTTGAAGTAAGGACATCGGGCTGGTTTCGCACCCATATATCCGTTCCGTCAACCAAATCCCAAGCGTTATACCCCGGCAGCGGCTGCGTTCCATCATCAGCTGGAATGTCCTTTATGTATAAATCATTTGAAAAAGAAGTTAGATTCGCGGTAACGGTTTGAGTCGCTGTGCATCCATTCGAAGGACTATTATTCACGGATACTGTGTATGTGGTTGTGGCCGCAGGGCTAACTGTGATACTCGGTGTCGTCTGTGAGCCAGGTGCCCATGAATAAGCTCCGCCTGATGTGCTGAGCACCGCCGCATCAAAAGTCAGACTTCCACTGGCACAAAAATTTTGAGTATTCAACGGCGGAATCACCGGATATGAAGGGCTCGGAATTACCACCGGAATTACAACGGGAGAATTAGCACATCCTGTAACTGATGCTTGCACGGTGTATGCTCCAGGCGAAAGCCCGGAAGGTGCAGTACCGGTATATCCAGTCGCAGTTCCTAACGCGTCGTACCAAACATAAGTACCTGAAGCGTGTGGCGAATTTATGGTCGCGCTGCCGTTGTTCAAGCTGGGACAGGTGGGATCCGTTACCGAAATAGAGGAATAAAAAGAAGGTAGCGGCACCCCCGGATAAGAATATGGAAATGAAACAGGATGAAAACCGGGATCAGTGGTACCGATTGCCAAATTTGAAGACGTTGCATAGCTCAGGGCATCGGACAAAGAATAAATCCTCATTGCAGCGATGTCACCAGAGCAGTCGAACTTTAAACTCAAGGATGCATTTGCCGGAATATTAAAAATAGTTCCTGCATATGCGGAAATGTTCGTCGAA
>JBKJQG010000365.1:0-23772 GCA_046594925.1 Bacteroidia bacterium | reverse complement strand
CACTAAGCGGAGCTTAGCGCCTACCTGGGGTTTTTAGTTTTGATGTTGTCACTAAGCGGAGCTTAGCGCCTACCTGGGGTTTTTAGTTTTGATGTTGTCACTAAGCGGAGCTTAGCGCCTACCCTGGGATTTTTTAGTTTTGATGTTGTCACTAAGCGGAGCTTAGCGCCTACCTGGGCTAACGCTCCAAGGGCAGGCTCAGAAAGCGATTCTTAATTATTAATTTTCTACGAGGCCTAGATTATAAATTTACAATGACTTTTCTTACTAAGGGCGATCCGCTTTTTCCGCTTGTCCTCTGTTAGCCCAAGCTTTTCTTCAATGCCCTGACAAGTTTACCTTTCCTATTTGTCTTAATAGGGGAGAGATTCATTTTCTTAATAATCTCGTTTATTGGTAAGTTGTCAGGTAGTGGAGAAAGTTTAAGTTTAACTAGATGAAAGTCAATGTCTCCCATTTCTTTGCAAACTGAAAGAAAGTCGTTCGTTTTATTCATCATTATCCAAGAAATTGCGATTTGATCACTGTCGCAAGAGCCATAGTCTTCAAGAAATAATTTAATAGCGTTTTTGTCAATTTTTTCTGGGTTAGTCTTCATCCACTCTTGTCTCGCAATTTTCTTCTTCCTGATCTCATCAATATTTTCAACCTGCTCGTCAAACCACTTCTTGTTAATTACTTTGAAATCGTCATTGCATAGGGTCTTCTCTTGGTATTCTGTTGGTCTTCCCACACTTTGACTGTTATTAAATTCCTTATTGTCATAACCGATTTCCTTGCGAGACAGTGCCCTTAAGTCCGATATTGCGTTGTGAGCTAAAGCTCCGTTTCTAACCTTGTTAATTGACGTATCACATTTATTAACCTTTATTTTAAATGCCTCAGGGTTAATCACAACACCTCTTGCTTGAAGCATACCGTTGTCAAGTTTTTCCAATGTGTCAAAGGCACTTACCCAATAGTTGTACTTAAAAAAATGATACCTCTCAAGGACAAGGGTCTGTCCAATTGGTATAATCATCTTTATGTCAGTAGATATTTTAGAGGGCATGATATCAACTCGGATTTCGTCCTGTGAAAAAACTGCTGTCGACCAAAGAAGTCCTGTTAATATCAATAAAGTCGTTTTGTCTGTCATGAAAAATGTGCGCTAACTAGTATATAAACAAACAAAAGACACGCATAAACACCCAAACATGGGCGGCTATGAGAATGTTTGCTTCGCATGTTTAGAAATAGAAAAATCTACCTGATCTCCGCCCCAGCTTTTTCCTGGTAAGTCTTCATCAGCTTCTCCATGATCTTTTCGATCTGCTTGTCGGTAAGTGTTGCACTCTCATCCTGCAGGATGAAACTTAGCGCGTATGATTTTTTTCCTTTCGGTAATTTATCTCCTTCATAAACGTCAAACAGGTTGACGGTTTTGAGAATGTTCTTTTCAGTTTGAAAAGCAAGTTGCTCCAGTTGCTCGAAACGAACAGACTTGTCGATCAGCAGGGCCAGATCTCTTCTTACTTCGGGGAATTTAGAAACTTCGGCATACATCGTGGAGGCTTTTTTTACAGCTTCTATTACCAAGTCCCAATTAAAATCGGCATAGAAGACAGGCATCTTGATGTCCATCAGTTTGGATGAAAGCGGTTTTGCAATTTCTCCGAATTCAACGAGCACTTTTTTATTCCAGCTGTAAGCCAAACCTTGCGAGAACAAGTCGGAATTCAATTCTGTCAGTTTCACATCATTGACTCCTAATCGTTCCAGAATATTCTTCACGACTCCTTTTAAAGTATAGAAGATCATTGTGTCGTTACTCGCATTCCAGCTTTCCTCCTGCTTGCGTCCGGTGATGAACACAGACAAATGTTTTGTCTCAACGTATTTAGTGGTTTCGCCTTTTACAGCCATGTATGTTTTGCCGAACTCGTATAGTTTCAGATCCGCATTCTTACGATTCTGATTAAAAACGATGGTTTCGAGTCCGCTGAACAACAAGGTCTGCCGCAATACATTCAGATCACTGCTGAGCGGGTTCAACATGGTTACGCTTCTGTCTTCACTCAAAGATTTCAACTTTCCAGCGTATTCTCCTTTTGTCAGGGACAAACACATCATTTCAGAGAAACCGGTGTTCGTGAGTAATTCAGAAACCACGTTCTGGATCTTTTCTTTGTCCGGTTTTTCAGCAAAAGCTAAAGATGAATTCAACGTCGCAGGGATCTCAATGTTATTATAACCATAGATCCTCAATACTTCTTCAATGACATCCTGTTCGCGCTGCACGTCCACTTTAAATGGAGGAACCGACAACAGCAAAGCATCGTTCCCTTCGTGTTCAATCTCTATTCCCAGAGAGGTGATGATGATCTTGACCAATTCCAATTCAATTTTTTTTCCGATCAGCTGCTCGCATTTTTCAAACGAGAAAGGAACTTTGAAATGCTCAATCGGTGTAGGATAAATATCGATGATCTCGGAAGAGATTTTCCCTCCGGCAATATCTTTTATTAAAAGTGCAGCACGTTTCAATGCAAACACGGTGATGTTAGGATCTGTTCCTCTTTCGTAGCGGAAAGAAGCGTCTGTCTTCAAACCGTGACGCTTGGAAGACCTACGGATGGAAGAAGAATTGAAATAAGCGCTTTCTAAGAAGATGTTCTTGGTTTGATCAGTCACTCCGGATTCAATGCCGCCAAATACACCTGCGATGCACATTCCGCCTTCGGCGTGACAGATCATCAGGTCTTCAGATGAAAGTTCGCGTTCGGCTTCATCCAATGTTTTGAATTTTGTTTTCTCAGGAAGCATTTTCACGATTACCTTCCCACCTTTGATTTTGTCGGCATCGAAAGCATGCATAGGTTGCCCCAATTCGTGCAAAACATAATTGGTTGCATCCACAATGTTGTTGATCGGTCGAAGGCCAATGGCTTTCAAACGGTTCTTCAGCCAGTCCGGTGATTCTTTAACTGTAATGCCTGAAATGGAGAGTCCGGAATAACGCGGACAAGAAAAAGAATCCTCCACGGAGACTTCGATCTTCGAGGTGGTTTCATCCACTTTGAAGATCCGGATATCCGGCAAAGTCAAAGTGTTTTTTACTTCGTTGGCTTTTGCGTTGAGGAGTGCAACCACATCGCGGGCAACACCCACATGGGAGGCAGCATCAGCACGGTTAGGCGTCAATCCGATCTCAAAAACCTGGTCTTCTTCTATCTTAAAATATTCGTTCGCTGCTGTTCCTACTTTTGCGTCCGCTTCCAGCACCATAATGCCGGCGTGTGAACTGCCTAATCCTATCTCATCTTCCGCACAGATCATTCCTTCCGATTCTCTTCCGCGGATCTTGGATTTCTTTATTTCAAACGGCTCGCCTGTTGTCGGAAAGAGCATCGCTCCTATGGTGGCGACAACCACTTTTTGTCCAGCCTCCACATTCGCCGCTCCGCAGATGATGTTCAGGAGTGTTCCCGTTCCTACATCAACAGTTGTGATGTTCAGACGATCGGCATCCGGATGTTTTTCTTTTGACTTGACTTCTCCAACCACAATTCCCTTTAATCCGCCTTTTACTGTTTCGAATTTTTCAATACTCTCCACTTCAAGTCCGCAATCGGTCAATAAAATGCCCAACTCATCGGCTGATAAGTCGGTTTGAATGTATTCTTTAAGCCAGTTATATGATATTTTCATTTCTTTATGGTAACGCTTTGAACTCCAACAAAAATAGGAAAAAAATGGCTAAAAATTGAGCATTCTTTTGCCCAATACTAGAAGGTTTTCAACCACATAGAAAACGTAGAATTTAAGCTGAAAAACCTATGTGTTCTATGTTGTTTAAATTTCCGGAAACGGAGCTCGAATCCAATATTTACGTAGCTTTGCCAACCATGAATGCCTTGCTGACATACTATACAGAACGAATAGCCAGATTTCAAAAGGAAATCGAGGAACAGAATGGGAAGTTCAACCGGATCTTCTATTCCAGGATCTTCCTCTTCCTTTTGGCGCTTGTTCTTTTCATCATTTTCTATAAAACACAAACCTTTTTCGCTTATTCGTTTGCCGGAATTACGGTAGTTGTCTTTCTTTTTCTGCTCAGTCAGGAACTAAAATTAAAACGTAAGACGAGCTTCCTGAAAAACCTCATCAAGGTAAATGAGACGGAGATCCAATTGCTTAAAAAGGATTTTACCGGCATCAATGAAGGAACCGAGTTCAACGACAAACAGCATCACTACATTTCCGACTTGGATATATTCGGAAGAAAATCACTTTTTCAGATTCTGAACCGTACTTCTACCTATACAGGAAGAACGAAACTGGCTCAATGGCTCTGGGAACCATTTCTGAACAAAGAAATTCTCCTTGCCCGTCAGGAAGCGATTAAAGAATTGTCGCAGAAACCGGAGTGGTCGCATGACTTCATTGCGCTGGGTTTTGAGAACAAAGAACAAGCAACCGATAAAGAGCGGATCAATGAATGGCTTAATGAAAAGAACATTTTTTCCAACAAGTTCCTTCAGGTCGCTTGTGTAGTGTTTCCGATTTTATCATTGACTTCCATTGTCCTGTATTTCATCGGCATCATCAACGAAACACCTTTCACAGTTTTGTTCTTCGTTCAATTGGGCATCATCGGAACCTATACCAAACGCATCAATAAAATTCACGACAACCTGAGCCGCAAATTCGACTCGATCGAAAAATACAGGCAGCTCATTTCAGTGATCGAAAAAGAGACTTTCAAATCAACCCTATTAAATGATCTGAAATCTGTTTTTGTGTCTGAAAGTCATTCTGCCAGTGCCAACATCAAAGAGTTGAAATCACTTACGGACAAGTTAGATGCAAGAATGAACATTGTTGTCGCGATCCTATTGAATGGGATTTTACTATGGGACATAAACGTAATGTGCGGCATAGAGAACTGGAGGAAAAAGAACAAAGACAGTTTCATGAAATGGGTGGACGCCATCGGCGAGTTCGATGCTTTTATAAGTCTGGGCATGTACGCACACAGCAATCCCTCATATACTTTTCCGGAAGTGGAACCCGGACATTTTGTGATAGAAGCTGAGAACATCGGTCATCCTATGATCCAGGAAGATGTACTGGTAAAAAATAATTATGACATTTCGCACGCACCGAAAGTGGACCTGCTTACCGGAGCAAACATGGCTGGCAAAAGCACTTTCCTGAGAACCGTGGGTGTAAATCTAATCATAGCAATGATCGGAGCGCCAGTTTGTGCGAGCCGCTATAAATTTTCCCCCATTCACTTGTTTACGAGTCTCCGCACAAATGATTCCTTACAAGAAAACGAGTCGTTCTTTTATGCGGAATTAAAACGCCTGCATTTGCTAACGGAACAATACGAGCATAAAAAGCCCGTTTTCTTTTTATTAGATGAGATCCTGAAAGGCACCAACAGTAAGGATCAACACTTAGGGTCAGAAGCGCTGATCAAAAAAATTATAAAACTCAATGGTGTTGGAATCGTAGCTACTCACGATGTGGAATTGTCGAAACTATCTTCCGACTTTCCAGATAATGTTAGAAATCTTTGTTTCAACATTACCATTGAAAATGACAAACTCAATTTCAATTACAAATTATCTGAAGGAGTTTGCTCCACGATGAATGCTTCCTTTTTGATGAAAAAAATGGGGATTGTGGATTAAGTCAAAAGCCAGTCAAACTATTGGCGTTTCGTCATCCTGAGCGGAGTCGAAGGGCGCATTCTACGGAGACAATAGTATTATACCTTCGTTTCATATACCCTTCGACTCCGTTCAGGGTGACGCACAGCGGGGTTCTACTTATTACTTCTTCCTCTTCTCTTCGATCAGCTTCAAAGTATATTCCATTTCCTTATCTGCGCCTGAAAGACCTTTCTCTATGATGTGATCCGGAATCAAACCTCTGCCCTTTTCCAATCCTGGTTTCGATTTGATCTTGAAGTATGACAATGGCAAACGAATGTTCAATCCGGAATTCGGAAGCGTCAGAACGGGCATAATTCCAGAGGAAGCGCCTTGACTAACCATTTCGGATTCCTTCCCAACAAAGATCACCGAATCGTTAAACGTATTGACTGCATTGGTAAAAAAACAAGCAGCGGAAGCCGTGCCTTCGTTTGTCAGAATATAAACCTGTCCTTTGAACTGTTCTTTCTTCGGTTTGTAGACAGCATCCATCAATGGTTTATATGAATTCTGTTTGTAATACTTCCCCGACCGCTCCAGTTTTTTCAACTGATAATTCTTCTTGTGCATGTTGGTGAGCTCTATGAAACTGAAAGTCTTTTGCTTAAAAAGAACAGTCTCCACCGGTCTGAATTCCTTGTCCGTAAAATAAGTCATTAAGTTATAACCGTGAGGCTGCCATCCACCGAGGTTCCTTCTCACGTCGATGATCAGGTAATTCACATCGCGGCTCTTCATTTCTTTGAACGACTTTCGGTAGAATGCATTAAATTTCTTTTCGTCGATCTTTTCGTAGAATTGTTCGATGTTCATCACAGCAACTCCATTATCGATGTGCAAGCCATAAGGATCAGTAAAAACCTCATTTGCTTGAGCAATCGAATCAATGTATTTATCCACATACTTGCGTTTTACGCCCTTCACCAAAGTTGTTCTCACAGCGGTATCACCCAAGGTCAGGTACTCCAGTTTAAAATTACGCGCGGTGTCGATCAGCAAATAATAATTCTTGGAAAACTCCATGCCGTTAAGGATCCACGTTTTAGAACTTTGAATGTAGCCTCCTGCAGAAGTTTGATCCAGCATAGTTTGAACAGCGACCGAAGCCTTGTTTCCATTGATGCTTAGAATCTGGCAGCCGTCTTTCAGCTCACCGCCGATGTGATTCTTATAGCAATACAATTTATTGTCGATGTAACGTACTTCAATCGGAAGGATCTTCGTGTCTTGCAATATTACCCCAATCGTCTGGGAATTAAAAAACACCTTCAAATGATCACTCCCAATCGGCGCAAATAACTTTTTTACCTCCCTGTAAAAATCCAGAATGGTCATCTCCCCTTTTCTGTTGAGCAATTCGGCTACACGGTTTTCAAATGCCGCCGAATCTTGGTACATGTTCAGCTCGATCAGGCTTTCTTTCAATGCTGCGACAAGAAGTGTTACGTCTTCTTTGCGTTCCATTTCGGGAAGGGTGTTAAATAATGGGCTGTTTTGAGAAACAACATTCAGAGAGAAGACAATCCCTAAAAGGAAGAAGACGATTTTTTGCATCAGCGTTTTAAAATATTTTTATTGTTTTACTATCTTTTGTGTTCCAATTATTTTTCCATCACTTATCACTTTCACAAAATAAAATCCGCTACATTGATCTTTCAAATCAAGTTGTAATTCATTTGTAGAAATACTTTTAGAAAAGATCAATTCGCCTAATGAGTTATAAATTTGAACCGATCCGTCTTTGATATCCTCAGAAACAAGCAGCGAGAAATAACTATTTGTTGGATTCGGGAAAACCGAAACTTGTGAAGAAGTTGCAATCTCATTTATTCCCACAAGAGATTGATGCAGCTTTTCAACAAATACACTACTAGTATTTACAGCAGGCAAATTAAATACACCGCTTCCGGGTTCGAAATCAACAGTTCCAGCATACTGTCCTGTTATAAAAATATTGTCGTAATCATCCACCAGAATTGCATTTGACTGCGAACTGCCGTTGCTACCTATGTGTACAGCCATTTGAAAATTCCCAGTTGAATCCAGCTTTGAAATAAAGGCGTCTAAATCACCCCCGGCGCTTCCCGAAGTCATAAAAAATCCGGCTGTTCCCGGATTAAAATCAACTGTGCCACTAAAGAAACCAGTAGTGTAAACATTCTGCAGCGAATCAGTTGTAATGCAAGCTCCATAATCCTGCTGTGATCCACCAATCTTTTTAGCCCAAACAAAGTCACCCAATGGTCCCAACTTTGAAATAAAAACATCATCGTTCGGCGCGGACACTAAATTAAAAACGCCCGCCCCAGGATCAAAATCAGCGGTTGCAGAAAACCAACCGGTACTATACACATTATTCTTTTTATCAAGTGCCAATGAAGTAGCAATGGTAAGTCCCGTGCCTCCCATCTTTTTTGCCCAAACAAAATTACCCAGAGAGTCTAATTTCGAAACATACACGTGGCAACTAGCGCCAGTAGGAGCAGTCATATTAGATGTTCCAGCGCCTGGATCAAAATCCAGCGTTCCGGTAAAATGTCCCGAATAATAAACACTATTGTCATCACCTATAGTAATGGATTTCCCTTGTCCGCCATCCGGACCAGTGCTACCTACGATCGTTTTCGCCCAAATAAAATTACCACTTGGATCTAGTTTCGACACATAAATCCCTAAACCTCCTGACGTAACACTAGCACTAAAAGTCCCTGCTCCAGGGTCAAAGTCTACAGTCTGCCGAAATATTCCTGTCGTATAGATGTTTCCGGACCCATCAAAGGCGACCGCCAATGCCTCATCTTGATCAATTCCTCCAAACGACTTCGACCATAAATAATTTCCAGAAGGATCCAACTTCACGATAAACGCGTCCTCCCAAAATCCTGTTCCACCAGCTACATGATTTGCAGTCCCTGATCCGGGATCTAAATCGACGGTATAAGTAAAGTCACCTGCTATTATTATATTTTCCGCTGCATCCAAATCAAGTGAGTAGCTCAATGAGTGCCCTGAACTAGCAAATTTTCTGGCCCATACAAAGTTTCCAGAGGCATTCAATTTCAAAATAAACACACAAGTCCCCGAGCCTGTTGACATATAGGAATAACCGGAACCTGGATCAAAATCCATTGTTCCACTAAAAGTGCCGACCGTATATGAATTCCCGGAAGCATCCAACTTTATTTCCTCAGCTATGCTAACAAACGAACCCGCAGAATCGTATACCGCATCTGCCCAGATCATCGACAGGGACTGCGAATGTAACATTGATGCCGATAAAACAAATATTAAAAGGGGTAGTAATTTTTTCAATTCACACATGATCTTACTATTGCTTAATTAGCTTCTTTGTTCCTATAATTTTTCCATCACCCGTCATCTTTACAAAATAAATTCCGTTTGCAAGATCTTTAAGGTCGATAATGCTTTGGCGACCTTCCATTTTTGCATTCAGCACCAATGCTCCGATTATATTGTACACTTCGATAGTTCCATCACTGATCATTTCAGACGTAAAAACACTAAAAGATCCGGAGGTTGGATTTGGATATACTGAAATTTGTGAATCCTTATTCAATTCGTTAACAGCGGATGTTGAATTGATTAGAATGGTATCCTTAGGTGTATTGAAAAATATTGGGCTGCCTGCGGAATCATTTGCTGCATATCCGGAGATGGAAAAGATCATTGGAGTATTAGCAGGGATCGAACTCTTCAATTGAAACTTGAAATTTGCGATCTTTCCGTATCCGCTTGCATTAGTATGAACAATCCTTGTTGTTGCACCAAAAGCGGTGTTCGCGGACGCATCAACTTTCCCGATCCGAAGCACGTCCGTTCCCGGATTACCCAGCCAACTGATCGGATAAGTCAAACTTTCGGTTCCTGGCTGAACCAATGATGCATCATAACTCAGATCAAAAGCAATTCCGTACCCATTGAAGAGAGGAGCGCTTGCATCTCCAAGCCAAACTTCAACGTCTACCACACTCCCTGACAAATAAGTGCCACTCACAGTGACCAAATGCAGATCAGAAGTGCTTATCCTGAGCTCATTGTTTGCAGGAACAAAGGCATGCGTTAACGCGAAGTTTAAATTTATTGCGAGGGTGTCGTTGGCATCGATCATTCCATCACCATTACAATCCGCATGTTTTATGTCGGCTCCATTGCCCTGCAGGGTATTCCAATCGGTCGCGGCGTACTCCAGCCAACTATTGTTGATGGTGGCACGCGGGCTTCCTGTAGCACCATAAAAAACTCCGATCGGCAAGAAGTCGTTGTTGTCAGCGACATTGTCATGGTTTGCATCGCCCGGCCAAACGGTATTGGTTCCGATCAATTTGTGGACAAACATATTGTAACCTAACCAGCCCGGAAATACAGGAGTTAAATTAAACACACCGGGGCTAGGATCAAAATCAACGGTATCTACATAAATTCCGGTTGTATAAATATTCTCAGCGGCATCCAATGCTATTCCTATTCCACCATCATTCCCCGGTCCACCCACAAATTGTTTTGCCCATAAAAAATTTCCGGATGCATCAAGCTTTGAAACGAATATATCGTTTGAACCAATATTAGAAAGGCTAGACACACCCAATCCCGGATCCATATCAGCAGTTCCGTAAAACTCTCCTACCATATAAATATTCGATGATGTATCTAATGCTATTGATTCTACATGCCCGCCACTGGCCATATTTTTTGCCCAGATAAAATTTCCCAGATAGTCGACTTTCAGAACAAAAACATCACCACTATCCGACTCCAAAGTAAACACCCCTGCTCCCGGATCAAAATCTCCATTCGCTGAGCCGATATTCCCGGAAGTGTATACATTGTCAAATCTATCTACTTTGACAGTGAAACCCCACGAAGTCCCAGCGCCCATTTTTTTCGCCCAAGCAAAATTTCCTGAAGCATCTAACTTCAGTAAAAAAGCATCTTGGCCGAAACTTGTGAGATTATTAACCCCGGGACCCGGGTCAAAATCAGCAGTATCTTGAAAACCACCCACTGCATAAACACTACCGGTTGAATCCAATGAAATCCCTCTGACTTCATCTTCATATTGTCCTCCCCAGCCTTTGGCCCATAAAAAATTTCCCGAAGCATCTAATTTTGAAATGTACATATTTGCATCTAAAATATTTGATCCGGCATATAGATCAACAACTCCAGCGCCCGGATCAAAGTCGGCAGTATCCAGAAAGTTTCCTGAAGAGAATATGTTTCCGGCGGCATCGATGGCTATTGAATTACCCGACTCATCTCCAAAACCACCCATTTGTTTGACCCAAACAAAATCTCCGGCGGAATCCAATTTTAAAAGAAATACATCCGCACCGCCGAAGGAAGTCAAATTATAAACTGCCGCCCCCGGATCGAAATCAGTCGTCATTTGAAAATCCCCTGTGGTATAAATATTCCCGGCGGGGTCAAGAAAGATTGAATTACCGTTGACATAAGCACCGTCAAAAAAGTGTTTTGCCCAAACAAAATTTCCGAAGGCATCGAGCTTCAAAATAAACATACCGCTGGACAAATTAAATACCCCGGGACCAGGGTCAAAATCTACAGTACCACCAATATAACCCGTTGTATATACATTTCCGCTCAAATCTGTCGTTACTGACATCGGAATCGCATCTCCGCTAATACCGTTCACTGATTTTGCCCAATGCATTGTAGGAGACGGAATTTGTGCATTCAGAACCAATCCCGCAAAAAGCAGAGTAATAAAAGATAGGATTCTTTTCATTTTGCCGTGTTTTTAGACTATTGCTAAATTACTCGTTAAAAGGTCGCAGGTCAAATTAATATCTTGAATAATATACATGTCTACCAACTGAATTTACACAAAACCTACTTAAACTTATCCTTCAAAGCCGCCAGCTGACTTGCAAAATCGTTCGCCGGAGGCTCTGGTTTACCCTTCTTATTGCTCTTCGTTTGTGCCGGTTTAGAATTCGTATTTGCCGGAGCAACATTGTCTTTCATCGACAAAGCAATTCGCTTTCTTTGAACGTCAACTTCGGTCACGGTTACTTTCACCTGCTGTTGAACTTTCACCACTGTGTTCGGATCCGAAACAAAAGTGTTGGACAATTGCGAAACGTGCACCAAGCCATCCTGATGAACGCCAATGTCGACAAAAGCTCCAAAGTTGGTTACGTTGGTGACGATGCCCGGCAATACCATTCCCACTTTCAGATCCTTCATCTCATGCACACTGTCGTCGAATTGAAATACTTCAAATGATTTACGCGGATCTCTTCCGGGTTTGTCTAACTCGTTCATAATGTCGTTCAAAGTCGGCAAGCCTACTTTTTCTGTCACATATTTTTGCAAGGAGATCTGTTTGCGAAATTCTTTTTCAGTCATCAATTGCTCCACTGTGCAATTCAAGTCTGTCGCCATTTTCTCAACAATGCCATAGCTTTCCGGATGGACAGCACTTTTGTCCAAAGGATTCTTGCCACTCGCGATGCGCAAAAATCCTGCAGCTTGTTCGAATGCTTTTTCGCCCATGCGCGGCACTTTCAGAATTTCCTTCCTTGATTTGAACGGACCGTTCTCGTTTCTGTAGTCGACAATATTTTTTGCAAGTACAGCTCCCAATCCGGAAACGTAAGTCAGTAATTGTTTACTCGCCGTATTCACTTCCACTCCCACTTTGTTCACACAGCTCTCCACCACTTCATCCAACTTTTTCTTTAATAAGTATTGATCCACATCGTGCTGGTACTGTCCTACTCCAATTGATTTCGCGTCGATCTTTACCAATTCGGCTAATGGATCTGCTAATCTTCTTCCGATGGAGACAGCTCCGCGGACGGTGATGTCTTTGTCAGCAAATTCCTCTCTCGCCACATCCGACGCCGAATAAATGGATGCACCGCTTTCGTTCACCATGATCACGTTGATGCTTTTAGGAAGTTCTTCAATGCTTCTAACAAATGTTTCGGTTTCCCTTCCGGCCGTTCCGTTTCCAATCGCGATTGCTTCCACATTGTGTTTGTCACACCAGGCGAGGATCAATTGTTTGGTTTGGAAAACTTTATTTTGTTCGTGCGGGTAAATCACGGTATCATCCAATAATTTTCCTTGCTTGTCCAGCACCACCACTTTGCAGCCTGTTCGGAAGCCCGGGTCAATGGCCAGAATGGCTTTCTGTCCAAGCGGAGAAGCCAACATCAGTTCGCGTAAATTATCGGCAAAGACCTGAATCGCTTTTTCATCCGCCAGCTCTTTCGTCATCATGCGCATTTCACTTTCAATGGAACTTTGCATCATACGGTTGTACGAATCATCACAGGCCAACTTCACCTGAGTGGAAGCAGAATTGTTTGATTTCACAAATTGCTTCACTAAAATATCCAACGCTTCTTCTTCCGGCGGTGCAATGTGAATGCTCAGGATCTCTTCACTCTCTCCCCTGCGTATGGCTAACAAACGGTGAGAAGGACAACCCATCAGGTTTTCTTCCCAATCAAAATAATCTTTGAATTTTTCTCCTGCTTCTTCTTTTCCTCTCAGCACTTTACTCTTCACGGTAGCGGAACGTTTGAACAAAGTCCGGATCTTCTCACGGGCCTCGGCATTCTCATTGATCCACTCGGCAACGATGTCGCGCGCGCCCGACAAAGCATCTGCAACCGACGTCACACTGAGCGTAGTCGAAGTGTCTTCGGAAACAAATTTCTCTGCTTCGTCTTCCACATCCAATTTCCCTTGATCAAAGATCAATTGAGCCAAAGGCTCTAGTCCTTTTTCACGAGCTATCGTAGCGCGGGTTCTTCGTTTGGGTTTATAAGGCAGGTAAATGTCTTCCAAAGCAGAAACAGTTTCTGCATAACGGATCAAGGAGATCAGTTCGGGAGTCAATTTCCCTTGGCCTTCTATGGATTCTAAAATAAATTCCCGGCGTTTCTCCAAGGCACGGAGACGCTCGATCTCGTCTCTGACGTTGGCTACCTGAACCTCATCCAGACTGCCAGTCATCTCTTTGCGATAACGGGAAATAAATGGAATGGTAGCTCCTTCATCCAACAATCCAACAACAGCATCAACTTGTCTTTCGTTGATGCTCAAGCTCAACGCTATCTTTTTATAAAAATGGGTCTCTGACATATCTTACAATTACATTGCTAAAGATAGCCATACGGCAAGCGCGTTGCAGGGAATATTTTCAACAAAAAAAAGGCGGTTGTTAAAAAATAATTTAACAACCTGTCCGAATTATGGTAGTATAAAAGAGCATTATCGCGTATTTGCTGACTCTGACCAATTGCCGAAATTATTTGTCGATTTTGATTTGCCACTGAATTGCGATACTTTTGGAGAAAGCAATGACAGAAAGTTTAACCATAAAATGGAGCAGCCAGAAGAAAATCTTATTTCTCTTCATCTTGTGCTATACTTTCTTTTACATCTTCCCTTTTCCATTTGACGCTTTCCTTCAACTGGATTTCATTTTCAAGTATTATGAGAAAGCATACAACCTGTTTGTCCTTTTTGTCGGCAAGCATGTTTTACACGTCGAAGGCCTTAAGAAACTGGTCTATTCGGATAGTGGCGACACACTGTTCGACTTTGTCAAATTCTTCATTTTCCTCTTCGTTTCTCTATTTGCCGCAATAGTTATTTTGTTCCTCGACCTGAAAAGAGATAATTATGAAAAACTACAAGGATATTTGTTCATCTACTTACGCTATTGCATTGGATTCTACATGTTGGTTTATGGGTTCGACAAAGTATTCAAATCCCATTTCCCCTTTCCATCTCTGGAAAAATTACAACAGCCTCTCGGAGAATCTAGTCCGCAAGGATTGCTTTGGGCTTTCATGGGGTATTCCACCACTTACTCTGTTTATCTTGGGATTGTTGAAGTCTGTTCGGGATTTCTATTGCTTTTCAGAAAGACAACGGCACTGGGAGCTTTACTGGTGCTGATCATCATGATCAATGTGACGATCATCAACTTCAGCTATGATGTTCCTGTAAAGTTATTTGCGCTACACATGGTGGCGTTTGCATTCATCCTTTCTTACCCTTTTTTGAATTCCGTTTTCAATTTTTTCATTCTGAAGAAAGCGTCTCAGCTTCCGGAACAGGCGGTTGTGGTTTTTCCGAAATGGATTCAATCTTATCGCAATTATATTAAGACCGCGGCCATCATCGCATTCACTGCTTTGTTCATGAGTTTCAGTATCACGAATATGAGAACAGATGGGGATAATGCTCCGAAGCCGGCTTTGTATGGGATTTATGTCGCTACCTTGGGTCAGAACACTTTCGCTGAAAATACGAGGGCCGAGGAAATAATTTTTGACAGAGAATATACTGTTTTCATTACAAATAAAGAAACACAGTATTACGAAACGTACGTCGACGCAACAAAAAGGCGTATACTTTTTATCTCAAACAAAGACCCTCTTGAAAAATTTATTTGGTATTATTCTCTATCGAACGACCACTTGTGTCTCGCGGGAACTGGCCAAGCCTGTTTGGGATTACACTTCGATAAAGTTGACCAATCCCAACTTCCTCTTATCAATAGAGGATTTCATTGGGTAGTAGAGTATCCGGTGAATAATTAGAATAATCTCCAGGAGCCCCCCCCCCTGCCCCCTCCAAAGGGGGATATGCCCTTCCTGAAATTTAATAGATACAGGCTGAATTGGAAAACGAATAACTTATGAGATTCGGCTCCAGTTGGTGCGGTTGCTGTTCATCATCGAAAAATGATAGGCGATGTTTGCGTTCTCCGGATTTTGCAATTCGGCATCTTCGGATAATAATTCTATCACCATATTTCTGGCCGTGTGCAAGATCTGGGCATCTTTTGCAAGATCGGCAATGTTGAGATCGAGAACCCCGCTTTGCATCGTGCCTGCCATGTCTCCCGGTCCGCGTAATTTCAGATCCACGTCGGCTATTTCAAACCCGTCGTTGGTTCGGCACATGGTTTCCATTCTTAATTTTCCATCGGGACCCAATTTATGACTGGTCATTAAAATGCAATAAGATTGATCGGCGCCACGGCCAACTCTTCCGCGTAATTGATGCAACTGAGACAAACCAAAACGTTCGGCACTTTCAATCACCATCACACTGGCATTCGGAACATTTACTCCAACTTCAATAACTGTTGTTGCGACCATGATCTGAGTTTGCTTTTTTACAAAGCGTTGCATCTCGTATTCTTTGGCATCTGCTTTTAGTTGTCCGTGTACAATGCTCACCTGGTATTTCGGCTGAGGAAATGCTCTCACAATGCTTTCATACCCGTCCATCAGATCCTTGTAATCCATTTTTTCGGATTCTTTGATGAGCGGATACACCACATAAATTTGCCGGCCCAAAGCGATCTGTTCTTTCATGAAACCGAATACGCGGTCGCGGTGATTGTCGAAACGATGCGTTGTGGAAATTGGTTTTCGCCCCGGAGGCATCTCATCGATCACGCTCACATCGAGATCGCCATAAAGCGTCATCGCCAAAGTGCGAGGGATGGGCGTGGCCGACATGATCAATACATGAGGCGGCTGGGTATTCTTGGTCCACATCTTTGCTCTTTGTGCCACACCAAAACGGTGCTGCTCATCAATCACAACCAAGCCAATGTTTTTAAACTGAACGGTATCTTCAAACAACGCGTGGGTTCCGATGAGAATTTGTAATTCTCCGCTTTGCAATCCTTCGTGTAATATTCTTCTCTCTTTTACTTTCTTGGAACCCGTGAGCAATCCGACTTTTATTCCAAGCGGCTGGAGCAATTCCGAGATGGTTTCGAAATGCTGATTCGCCAGGATCTCAGTCGGCGCCATCAAACAAGCTTGAAATCCATTGTCGAGCGCAATCAGCATATTCATCAGCGCGACCAGCGTTTTTCCGCTCCCTACATCCCCTTGCAGCAACCTGTTCATTTGCTTGCCACTTCCCATATCCAGTCTTATTTCCTTTATCACTCTCTTCTGAGCATTGGTCAACTCAAAAGGCAAATGATCGTTAAAGAACTTATTGAAATAGTCTCCAACTTTCGAAAAAACAAATCCTCTATAAGTTTTTTCACGCAGTCCTTTTTGCTTCAGCAATTTCAATTGGATAAAAAACAACTCTTCGAACTTCAAGCGGAATTCTGCTTTTTTCAGCAGATCGGGGTTTTGAGGAAAATGAATTTGACGGAGGGCATCTTCGCGCGACATCAACTGATAACGATCAATGATGGTCTTGGAAAGCGTTTCCGGAATATTGTTTTTGATCAACGATACAAGCCCTTTCTGCAAACGGGCTATTCCTTTTGTATCCAAACTCCTTCCTTTTAATTTATCAGTACTGTGGTAAACTGCTTGAAGCGCCGGAGCAAAGGTGGTATTCTCTTCGGTAGCCAATTCTATTTCAGGATGAGCGACATTGAACTTTCCGGCAAAGGCAGCAGGTTTTCCAAAGATTACATATTCATTAGTAAGGTGAGGTTTTATTTTTTCTGCTATCCATTTTGCTCCTTGGAACCAAACCAGTTCGAGTTTTCCTGTTCCATCCGTAAAGGTCGCCACGAAACGCTGAGCCCTTTTTACTCCAACCATTTCGGTGTGGACAATTTTTCCGCGAAGCTGCACATAAGGCAAATCTGCGTTGATCTCGTTTACTTTGTAAAATTTGGTGCGGTCGACGTAGCGAAATGGGTAATACGTGAGCAAGTTATTATAATTGAAAATACGCAGTTCCTTTTTAAGAAGGTCGGCCTTTTGCGGGCCAACACTCTTAAGGTATTCAATGGGTGTATTTAAAAAAGTATTCGACATATTTCTATGCGAATTTAAGAAATAACCGGGAGAGACGTTCTAACAAAAAAAGATTGCTTCCTACCTCGCAATGACGTTCAAATAGAGAATACTCTTAAAAACGACGTCATTGCGAGTTCTGCGCTGTAGCAGAAACTGGAAGCAATCTATCCCGATCGGAAGTTCAAATATGAATTAAAAGATTACTTTCCTTCGGGAGCAGGTGGCGGCGGAGCATTGTCTGGGGGAGGCAGACCTTTTTTTCTTCTTTCTTCGCGTTTCTGTTTCATCTCAGCTTCCTTCTGTTCAAATTTCTGAAACTGTTCAGGCGTTAGGATCTTTTTGAAATCTTCTTTCACTTTCACCGGTGCAGCTTTCATGTCATTCGCCATTTTCTCCCGCTCGAGTTCACGTTTCAAAATGATCTCTTTCGTCTTAACTTGCTGATCGGCATTCAAAGCCAATTCTTTTGTCAGACGCTTTGTCATTTGCTCTGCTCTTTCTTCAGGAGTTTTTTTTGGTGGTCTCGGTTTTACAGATTCCTGAGCCATTACATTTGCTGAAGCTATCGCAACTGCAAATAAAATCAAAATTGTCTTTTTACTCATTTTTGTTAGTTTTAATATTGAATTCGTGAATACTGCGTATGTCATTTTTTTATTGTTTTGCGGTATGACAGGACAAAATCAATAAGGTTTAACCCCTCCCCCAAACCTCTCCCCTGCCCCTCTCCGTATTTAAGGAGTGGGGGGAGATTTATTTATGTTACATTTGAGTCAAATGAAGAAAGCTATTGCAATTATTGGTGGCGGACCTGCAGCTTTGATGCTCGCTTCCCACTTAGATGAAACAAAATTCGATGTTACCATCTATGAGCGCAACGCCGCTGTAGGGAGAAAATTCCTGGTGGCGGGCGACGGAGGATTCAATTTAACCCATTCGGAAGAACTCGAATCTTTCATTTCACGTTATACTCCTTCCGACTTCTTTAAGAATATACTTTCTTCCTTTTCCAATACTGATTTGCGTGACTGGCTGACAAAGATTGGTATAGAAACCTATGTGGGAAGCAGCAAACGTGTATTCCCAATCAAAGGAATCAAACCGATTGAAGTATTGAATGCGATCTTAGAGGAACTAAAGAGAAAAAATGTGACAATCAAAACTAACCATACTTGGAAGGGATGGAAAGACAATCAACTGATTTTCGAAACAGAGGAAGGTCTCTCCTATCTCGATGCTGAATGCTCAATATTCTCTGTGGGTGGTAGCAGCTGGAAAGTAACCGGCTCCGATGGAAGCTGGACGACTCCATTCATTCAAAAGGGAATTGATGTCGTTCCGTTTCAAGCATCCAACAGCGCTTATGAAGTAAAATGGAAAGAAGACTTTATAAAAATCGCTGAAGGCAAATCTTTAAAGAACATTTCCATTGCCTGCAAAAGCAAATCAAAAAAGGGAGAAGTGGTGATCACAAAATTTGGACTGGAAGGCGGAGCTATCTACGCACTCAGTCCCGAGATCCGGAAACAACTGAAATACGATAAGGTGGCGGAAGTATTCATCGACTTGAAGCCGCACCTTTCTTACGAACAGATCAGGGATAAATTCACTACAAGGGGAAACCGCTCCATTAAAAAATTACTCATCGACCGTTTGGCTTTTGATGATACACAAATCGAATTATTAAAATCACTCCTTTCAAAAGACGATTTTACGGATCTGGAGATTCTTGCGAAGAAAATTAAAGCTCTACCCATAACTATAACTTCATCTGCTCCCATTGATGAAGCCATTTCGACTGTTGGCGGTATTGCTTTATCAGACATTGATTCCAACTTTCAATTGAAAAAACTACCAAACACCTATGTCATTGGAGAGATGCTGGATTGGGACGCGCCCACTGGTGGTTATTTGTTGCAAGGCTGTTTTAGCATGGGACGTTCCCTGGCCCAAACACTTAATAAGAGCTAAAATTCACATTCTCCCGCTTTTTCAGTAAATTTGATAATCTAAAGCTCCTGAAATGAAACACTATTCATTATTGCCCCTCTCTGCATTTGTCATGCTGTGTGCAAGTGCAAGTTCCCAGACAAAAACAAAAAGCACTTTATTTACGATCCAGAAATCGGCAACAGTAAACATGGCTGACATTAAAGAAGATTGGAATCCTGCTGTACAGAACATTGAAGCTCCTTCACCTGGAGTTCAAGGAGGAAAAAAAAAGTTGCTGGACATGAAGGACAGCTTGCAGAGAGTATATCCTAAAAAACTTGCAGCTCAAAAAATACAAACTAAAATGCCGGCACCACCGGCACCTTTTCTAGGACAAAATCTCCAGGGAAATGTATACAACAGCAGCACACCAAACGACAACGACATTGCCATCTCCAACAGCAACAAACTTATTTCTGTTCAGAATTCAACAGTCTTCAGATACGACATCAATACTGGGACTTCCCTGGGCAGTGTTTCCTTGTCGGCATTTGCATCGGTGCTTGCCAATCCAAATACCAAATTCGACCCTAAAGTTGCGTACGATCCCGTGGATGATAAGTTCATTGTTGTTTTTCTGAATGGATTCACGGATACGACCAGCAGCATCACAGTTGCCTTCTCAACAACGAACGATCCAGGCGGATCCTGGAACATGTATGAACTCCCTGGAAACCCTTTCAACAATGGTTTATGGACCGACTATCCGATGCTCGCCATGACTGATAAGGAAGTTTTTATCACAGGAAATTTACTGTATCCCGATTCCAGCTGGCAAACCGGTTTCAATGAAACGGTCATCTGGCAAGTAAACAAAAACAGTGGCTACACAGGAATTCCTCTGCAAGCAATGGTTCACAACAACATTACCTGTGTTGGAAAACCAGTAAGGAATCTTTGTCCCGTTAAAGGCGGACTTACTTCATACGGTCCGGACATGCATTTTCTTTCCGATAGAAATCTTGATCCCGTGAACGACTCGGTATTCATCGTAACTATCAACGACACATTGGGCGCACCCGGACAAACGATAACGGTTACTCCGCTCATCGCACCCATCAGTTATTTCATGGCACCGCCTGCCCTTCAGCCAGGAGCAGCCGGACCTTTGGAAACGAATGATTCCCGAATCCTCGGCGCATTTATCGAAAACGACATAATCCAATATGTCCACAATTGCCTCGATACAGCAACTGGAAACTGCGCAGTCTATCACGGCGTCATTCACGACGTGAGTTCATCTCCTTTTATAACTTCACATATCATTTCAGATCCAATTTTGGAAGTCGGCTACCCGAATATTTCTTATGCCGGAATTTCATCTACCGACCAAACGGCGATCATCAATTTTGATCACACCGCTCTGACTATTTTTCCGGGAGTTTCTGCTCTGACTACCGACGGACTTGGAAATTATTCACCTTTCACAACTGTAAAATCAGGCACGACCTATATCAGCGTATTGTCCGGAAACGAACGCTGGGGTGACTATTCCGGCTCCCAACGAAAATACAATCAGCCGGGACGAGTTTGGGTGAATGGTTTATATGCAAATGCTTCCAAAAAAAACACGACCTGGATCGGAGAACTTTCGGTGAGCTCCTTGCTTAGCGTGTCGGAACAATCTTCCAACTCAATGAATTCTTTGTTCCTTTATCCGAATCCAACAACAGATCAGATGAACGTGACCATCACTTTGGAAAGCGCAGACATCATTCAGTTCGAAGTCCTCGATGTTAGCGGCAAAGTGGTTAAACTATTGCTTCGCGATAAGGTAAAAGGTGGAAAGAATAATTTTAGTTTTTCTACTACTCCTTTGGCAAATGGAATTTACTTTCTAAAAGTGACTTCGGCAACGAAAGAAATTTTTACTCAGAAGTTTGTGAAGAACTAAGGGGGTGGAACACGGATCTGCCTTCGGCAGGGAACGCGGATCAGGCGGGTTTTCGCGGATTTGTTTTTCGTTCAATTGCCTCAAGGGATTGGATTGGCTTTGCCAAGAACGATTTTCGCGGATTTTGTTTTTCTTTGATGAGGCTATGAATTCGAATTCGATTGTTTTTCCGCCTAAGCTAAGAGCGCTTCTCCTTGATTAGAAAAATTCCTAACACCACCGTTGTTCCCGCAACAACAATTGGATACCACAATCCCGAAAAGATATTCCCGGTTGCTACCACCATTGATTCTGCAATGAGAGGAGTCAATCCTCCAAACACTCCATTTCCAATGTGATAAGGAAGTGATAAAGAGGTATACCTGATCTCTGGCGGAAACAATTCAACTAAGAATGCAGCAATGGGCCCGTATGCCATACAGACGAATACCAACTGAATGAAGATGAAGAGGCCGATGATAAATAAATTGGCAGCAGGCAATTTAAGGGAATAGGTAATTGATTTTCGCTGTTGATTAGAGAATGTAATTTTTTGATTCAACAAAGCACCATTTGAAAATGTATAATTTGAAACAACTGATCCTTCGCCAGGTGGAAGTGGTTGTGGCAGGTCAGGAATAACGCGTTCCTGGGATTGCCAACTCTTCCAATCCGCCTGTTCTGCCATTCCGTGGTAGATCGGCATATATAAACACGCGGCCATAGCCATTCCCGTTAACATGATCCACTTTCTTCCATATCTGTCTGACAGTTTTGCAAACACGATGAACAACGGCGTACCAATTAACAAGACAGGAATCAACATCCACTGAATTTGGGCAGCATCAATGCTCAAGGTCTTGATGCAAAAATTCATCGCATAGAATTGTCCTGTATACCACACCACTCCTTGTCCGGCCGTTGCGCCAAACAATGCGATCAAAACCAATTTCAGGTTGGCCCATTTCCCAAAACTTTCTTTTAGCGGATTCTTGGAAGTTTTTCCTGCAGCTTTCAACTCTTTGAAGACAGGCGACTCTTCCATCTTCGTGCGGATGTAATAAGAAACGATCACCAGAAAAATAGAAACCAAAAACGGAATTCTCCACCCCCAGGCGCTGAAAGACTCCGCACTCATAAAAGATTTGCAAGTAAGGATAACAGCCAATGAAATGAACAAACCAAATGTGGCAGTCGTTTGAATGAAACTGGTAAAATATCCTTTCTTTCCTTCGGGAGCATGCTCCGCCACATAAATGGCTGCTCCGCCGTATTCGCCTCCAAGTGCCAATCCTTGCAAAGCTCTCAAGACAAAGACAAGTATCGGAGCAAGAATGCCAATGCTTTCATAACTGGGAATGAGTCCGATCGCGAAGGTAGCACCACCCATAATTAACAAGGTGAGCAAAAAAGTATATTTCCTTCCGACAATATCACCTAACCTTCCGAACACAATGGCCCCAAACGGACGGATCACAAATCCAACCCCAAAAGCGGCAAGTGTAGCCAAAAAAGCAGCCGTAGGATTTTCCTTAGGAAAAAATTGGGTGGCAATGATGGGCGCGAGACTTCCGAAAATGTAAAAGTCGTACCACTCGATCATGGTGCCGACGGAGGATGCGGTGATTACTTTGCGGATGGAGTTCGTGGACAAGGGTTTAAGTTTTAATGGATTATTATAAACCATTTTATTTTGTCAGCAAGTCTAAAAGACTTTTGGAGTCTTGCCGATTATCCCAGAAAGCAGTAATAATCAGATATTGGGAAGTTGTTTTATAATATATACTAAAATGTCCAATGGCAGATTCTCTAGTTCCCGGATACTCTGAAAGCTTGAACGAATCTGGATGATTCAGAATAGCTTTTATTTGTTTTGCTGTTAGCCTAATAAGTTTTTCAGCGTAAATAGTTGAACCATTTCGTTTGGTCCAGTATTTTAAAATTTCTCTTCTCTGCCTTACTGCAGTGGCTGTCCAAATTACAGTTCTTTTAGCCATTTAAGATCTTCTTTGTCAACTTGGCTTTGTGAAACAAAACGATTATACTTAATGTCTTTATCGCTCAATTTGAGCATTAACATTTGTTCTTCGGTTAACTTCACCTTGTCTTTGTCAATGGAACTATTTTGTACAAGTTGATATAAGGCAGTTAAATAATCCTTATTCGATATTGTAAGTAATTTGTCGATAATTCCGTTTCTTAAATTGTCTACGCTTGCCATTTTATTATCAATTTTTTATAAAGTTACAAAAAACTTGCTTTGATACAAAACACCACTCAATCATGGTGCCGACGGAGGATGCGGTTATTACTTTGCGGATGGAGTTGGTGGCTGGCATACTATTTTTTCAGTGTGGTGGCTGTAAAATCCGAATAATCATTCAATTTGAATCGATGTGCCTTT
>JBKJQG010000348.1:0-3483 GCA_046594925.1 Bacteroidia bacterium | reverse complement strand
GCGGATAGAGCCGCCTTTATCATGCGCCTGTTTATAGGTTAAGAAATAAGGCGTTTTAAATTCAAAATAAGAAGTGATAAAATTGAGAAAGAAAATATTCCATCCCCTGTAATGATGGTTGGTGGCAATATTTTTTGGCAACCCTAAACTGTTCCATCCTTTCTGCCAAACAATTTCTGCTTTTTCAAGCTGGCTGATTACAAAATCTGTGATGCGCTGGTAGGTATCGTTATTATTATTTGTATTCATGATTTTTATTTTTAATTGTGAAAGAAATGCCAGCATCGTAACCGATGCCGGCATGTAATTTTAGAATGGCAAATCATCAACTGCTTCTTCAGGTTGCTTCACCAATTCCTTTTCTATAAAAGCGGATTGAAGGTTGCCGTGAAGTTTAATGCTGTTCACATGAAAATTCAAGGCAGCTTTAACCTCATTTTGTGCATTTATGTATGCACCTGCATTGATGCGCCCGTACAATTCGACAAACTTTCCCTTAATCAGATAAGCGGCAATCCCTGCGCTCCTCCAATAGGAGCAGTTTACGAACGTAGTAACTGCTTTTAATTCGTCGCTGTTCTTAGGCTTGTACCTGTCGTTAATGGCGATCCTGAAATTGACAACCTTGCGGTTGTCTTTAAGTTCATTCACCTTTGCGTCTGCTGTTAATCTTCCGAATAATTCCATAGTTGTAAATTTTAATTATGATTAAATAAAAAAGTTTAATTATTTCTTCTTCCTCCTGCCCTGAAAAAAAAATTTTTTGTAAAAGAAAAAGAGAAAAAAGAAAGCTCTCTCAATAATGGCTGTGGCTGGGGTCAAAAAGGAAACGGAATAAATCGCATCAGAAAAAAAGAAGGCAAGAATTTTTTTTATGCCGTAGTCTTTTTGACAGCATTTTTTATCATACACCACAGCCATTAATTTTGCTTTCGCCTTTCCTCATTTGTTACAAAAAAATAATTTCCAACAAAAACTATAAGCAACATTTTTCAAAAATTGAAGTGTCACAAATTCGGACTGGAGTGAATGACTGAATGCAGCAGCCTGTGTAGTGAGCTTTATAAATACTAAGGCTATGTGACATTTCACTTTACTTTTTTATTTTGGAAGCATATTTTTTGTAAAGGGAAATGCCATAGCCGAATTTTAATGGAACGGCGAATGGAAGCGGCTTTTACTGCAATGAAGGAATGAACGTAAGGCGGAATCTCAATAAAATGTTGAAGCTGTTCTATCTCGAGGAACGAGGGATTGTACAGCGTATATCCTCAAGTTCAATAGCAGCAATGCAGATGAACGGAGCGTCGCAACGATGCTTCATTTGTGTTCCAAAGCTTGTCCCACCCTTACAAATAAACGGTATTGATCAATATATAATAGGTTCTATAATACTGCGGTAACACAACATAATTTGTATCTTCGGAACTTTGGTTTAAATATAAATGTCAGACCCGATTATACATATAATAAATGAGGACAGTGAAGCAGATACCTGCCGAAAATATGTATTGCCAAAACTGAAAGATGAAGGCAATTGGACGGATGAGCAAATCATGGATTCGCTTTTTGGATAAAGCGTTTAAGGGGGAATTATAAAATAAGATGCCAGAAACTACACATACAGCACCAGGGCAAATGGCAGGTTACATATACCAACCTGACAGAGCATTGGTATTGCTTTGTAAATGCAAAAACAATGAGAGTGTTTCTATTGAGTTGATTGATGATGTTGCAGTGATGGATGAAAAGGGAAATGTTACATACAGAGAGCAAGACAAAAATAGTATCCAAGAGGAAGGACAACCTTTCAAGAATCGAAGCAAAGACCTTTGGAATACTTTTATGATTTGGATTGAAGAAGTAAAGAAAGGAACATTAGACCCAATGAACACAACGCTTGCATGTGTAACAAATAAAAAACTTGATTCAACTTCGGTTATCAAAAATATTTCAGAAGCTAAAAGTGCATCAGAAGTTGAAAGTGCAATTGCATTGCTGAAGAAGGCAGCAGAGAAACCACCAGAGGGATTAAAAGCAACAATCACAAAAGTTTTGAGTGAGGAAGCAATACTGAAAACTTTAATTCCTCAAATCGTTTTACTTGACGATGATAATTTACAAGCAAGGAATGAAGAAATAGCAAACGAACTTCACTTGAATGATAACATCAAGGTAAATGTAATTACAGAATTAAGAGGTTGGGTAAATGAAAGTGTGTTGATTCAACTTGACAATTCAAAAGCACCAGTAATTAAAACGGAAGATTTCAATAACGCTTTGCAAAGAGCAATTAAGAAAGCAACTGACGACAGAATTGTTTTGATGGCAAAATGTTTTGTAAAAAGTAAAATAAGTCAAGAGAAGAAAGAGGAAGCAAGCGACAGAACTTTTGTCAAGCAATTGGAACTTCTTGAACATTACGACAAGCAAAATATAATTATTGATGCTATTGATGATTTCCTTTGTTCAGAACATCAAAGAACAGAGTTGACATTGAAAGGAGATTTGACAAGACAAGAGTTAGAAGCGATTGATGAAGCAAGTAAAGAAAGATGGGTTCATGTGTTCAGAAGAAAAATGACACAGCATAAATCAACTATGACTGAAAACGAGTTGGGAAAATTAGCATTTGAAATTTTTGATAACACAATTGATGGCTACTTAGCAAAAATCAGAGGATATGAAACTGAAAATTATTTCACGATTGGAAGTTTTCATAAACTATCTGACGACCTTGAAATTGGTTGGCATCCGAATTGGGAAAAATATTTTTCAGAAAAATGAGCAGATTAATTGAACACGATATTATTCAGAATATAGGCATTGGTGCTTTAGCATTACACAGCTTTTGCAATTCCTATTTCAAAACAAAAGAGAATTTAAACGGACCAAGTTTGGCGTTAGCAATGCCTGTCTTACCCATTTTATTTCATGCCGACACTTTAGACAGTATTCACAGGAGAGCATTTGAAGGAGGATTCTTTAATGCAGTAAATGCTTACAGAGAAATTCCAGCGGGACTTCAACAACGAATGGAAGATATGTCGGAACAAACTTTTAAATCTTTGAACCTTGCTTATCAAAGCAAGATTCTTACTTACAGTAAAGAGTTAAACGAAATTTTACCGATAGACAATAAAGTTGAAAATGAAACTAAAAATAAAAAACATAGTTCTTTTCCCAAAGGACACAACGAAAGAAAGAAGGATTGTGCCTTTTGAATTGGATAAAGTAAATGTAATCACAGGCGAAAGTCATAAAGGAAAATCAGCCCTTGTGCATATCATTGACTATTGCCTTGGTAGTGGTAAATGTTCAATTCCAGTTGGAGTAATCAGAGATAGGACTGAATGGTTTGGTGTTCATTTAATAGCTGACAAAACCGAGTTATTGATTTTAAGAAAAGAACCCCGACATAAAATTTCAACTGATGAAATGATAATGCTTGAACAGGTTGAACCGATAGACCTTGAAAAAATT
>JBKJQG010000176.1:0-28259 GCA_046594925.1 Bacteroidia bacterium | reverse complement strand
AACAAATTTTTGATAAAGATCCTTTTTTCATTTAAATCAATTCCCATCTTGATCCCGATAGCCATCGGGCGGGCAAGTGGTGTTTTTTTTCTTGTGGCATTTTTCTTCCTGTCTTCAAATTGCCATTCTCAGAACTCTTCTTGCATAACCTCAACACTAAGAAGAATACAAAACCAGCAGACGGTTGCCGACCCCTATTTTCTTCCGGGCATTTTCCCTTCCTACATTTCGAAAGGACCTCATTATGATGAAAAGCAAAAAGACAACAATGTCTTTTACAATGCACTCGTCGGATACACTTTGAATACACTTAGGAATGATCTTGCCGCGAAAGATCTGATGATCGTTGATAGCATTCAATCCTCGAATCAGAAAGTATTTCCTCATTTTAAAAATGCAAAGGGACGGTTGACCTATAATTTTGCCCGCACGGATACCGCCTTTACTTTCCCTTTTAACGGCTGGACCTCAAAATTGCGCGGAGACCTGGCTTTTCCGGATGATCTGGATTGCACGGCTTTGGTTTTGATGAGTGAACAAGTTTCTCCGGACGTTGCAAAGCAAGCGCATGATCTGATGCAGGAATATGTTAATCATGGGAAGCTGAAAACAACATTCCGCTCCTATCGGAATTATCCGGCTTATTCTGCGTGGTATGGGAAGAAGTTTCCGGTGGTGTTTGATGTTTCGGTGCTTTGTAATATTTTGTGCCTGGTTCAGGAAAATGATCTGGCTTGGACAAAAGCCGATAGTGCCAGTCTTCAATTAATCATCAAAACGCTTAAGAAGGAGCATCATAAAAAATATCCCTTGTTCGTTTCTCCTTATTATGGAAAGGAATCGCTCATATACTACCACCTGGCTCGACTGATGTGCATCAAACCTATTGCTGAGCTAGAGGAGTTGAAGCCGGAATTGATAGAAGCTGTCATTCACATAAATAGGACTTCAAATAATACAGTTGAAAAAGTTATGTTGAGTTCTGTTCTATTAAAATGGGGAGACCGGCCCAGATTTTTTTTCACGTATTCCGATGAGGAACTGGTGAAAGAGGTTCACAATAACGATTTTTCTTTCTTTGTCGGTAACATTCCTTCATACAGGTGTCAACCCTTCAAGGGAATTCTCACCAAAACAAAAGCGCATCAGTATTATTATTATTCGAATGCTTTCAACGATGCCCTTCTTCTGGAATACTTCGTCCTGTTAGAGAAAGCAAGTCGCTAAACTGCCATTTCGGCTGTTAAGTAGCCCTTTTTATTTTTCCATATATGGGAATTATGTAAGTTTAATCAATATTCCTGTAACAACCTTTTTAATTGCTGTGCGCACCTTTGTGTCGTAATAATTAAACACAATTAAAAAAACGAAAAATGAAAAATTCAATATTATTAGCAGGTGCATTGTTATTTGTAGGGACGTCTATGGTGTCTTGTAAAAAAGAATACACGTGTAAATGTACAAAGACCTATACAACTGGATCAGGAAGCTCAACACAAAATTATTCGGTGTATACCTATGATGATACCCGTAAGAGAGCTGAAGACAGATGTAATGACAATGCAGATTCGGGAAGCGACTTGGGAGGCAATTACAGTGTCAATTGCAGCATTCAGTAGATTTCAGTTGTTTGAACACGGTTAATACTCGTATTTGTTCAAGCAGTCAAAATGGCTCCGCCTGTTGACGCACAAGCATATTCTTTCTATTTAAATTTTCTGCAAAATGATGAGAATGGAAAAATATTAATGTGTCAGCAGTCGGAGCTTATTTATTTTCCGACACTAGAGTACTTTGACTTGTTTTGAAGTACACGCGTGTGCTGAGCGCCACAATCGACAGGCTTATTATCCAAAGCCAATACCCTGCGTTTTTGGAGACGATCTCAGCTTCGTACCCGCTTTCCGAGGCTAGTATTTCTGACCACATTGAAAAAGACAAGGCAAGTAATAACGCAGCCAAGCTCAATTTTACGGCACTTTTCTTTTTGTATAGAAATAAAAACATAGAAGTAAAGTAAAGCGGATTTGCCATCCAAATGATCCATTCAGCCAATCCGCCTCCGAGAATGGCAAATCCCCCTCCTAAAAAAACATGCAATGATTTGGTTTGCGTCAGATCCCCATTGAAATTTTCTGTAGTAAAAGCAGTTTGAGTAAGGGAGAAAAGGAAAACAAGCACACTAATCAGAACAGTTTTCCATGGTTTAGTCCGGTCGGTCATGTTGAATTTATTCCTCCAAACCAATATGCATCAACGCATCGCCTTGATTCACCACCGGCTGGTTATTAATTCCCACAATATATCCATCAGCGGGAGAAACTAATTTCTCGTCGTGTTCTCCATAAGGATCGCAGATGCGGCCGATGATCTCACCCTTGCGAATGTGGGAACCGTTAGTCTTGGAAGTATGGAAAAGTCCGGAAGATTTTGCTCTCACCCAGGTCGATTTATGCAGTAGAACTGTCGGATTATTCGGAATGTCGGTCTTTAACATTTTTAAATGTTTCATCAGACGGATACAGCCATTCATTCCTTCGTTGATAGAAAGATAATCAAAACGGGAAGACTCACCGCCTTCAAAAACAAGTATCGACTTTCCTTTGCGCGAAGCTTCTTTCCGTAAGGTGTTTTCTCGGAAGGGAGAATTAATTATCAAAGCCGGTGCAAATTTTTTCCCGAGGTCCAGATTCACTTTGCTGCTGAATACACAACGCAGCTGTGGATAGTTGTTGATCTTTGCACCGCCCGTATGAAAGTCGATCCCGAAATCGATCTGAGGAATGATCTCGTTCATTAAGTCATAAGCAATGCGTCCGCCCAAAGAGCCATTCTTTGTCCCGGGAAAACAACGGTTCAGATCCCTGCCATCGGGCAGGTCCCGGGAACCGGATAAAAAAGAAATGATGTTGATGACTGGAATGGCGATGATGCTTCCGCACAAAGGTTTTTTGACATCGTCGCGGGTAATAAGTCGGCGTACAATTTCAATTCCGTTGATCTCATCTCCATGCATACCTGCAAGGATCAATAAAGTCGGCCCCGGGTTTTTAGAACGGAAAACGTACACAGGAATTTCAATTACGGTCTTTGTCGGCAGCTGATACCAATTCAAACTCACCTGGGCATTCTGCCCTGGCTTGATGTCCATTCCGTTGATGTGGATGTTCTTATTGAGATAAGCCATTATATAGTTTCCGTTTCAAAAAATTATTTTAGCAAACACAGATTCGTAATTTCGTCCGCCGCAACGGATTATTCGTCATCCGTACCTATGGTTCGTGGTTAAATTCATTTCTTTCCACATACTCAATGATCTTTCCAGCAATGTCAACTCCGGTTGCTCCTTCGATTCCCTCCAGTCCCGGTGAAGAGTTTACTTCCATCACCAATGGTCCTCGTGCCGATTGAAGCATGTCGACTCCAGCGATGGCCAGGCCTAATTTTTTCGCAGCTTTTATAGCGGTTTCTCGTTCTTCTTTTGAAAGCTCTAATACATTTGCTTTTCCACCCCGGTGCAAATTGCTTCTGAATTCTCCTGGTGCACCCTGACGTTTCATTGCTCCGACTATTTTCCCATCCACAATGAATGCGCGGATGTCTGCACCGCCTGCCTCTTTGATAAATTCCTGAACTAGTATATTTGCCTTTAAAGCAAGAAAGGATTCAATAACGGATTTCGCCGATTTATGGGTTTCTGCGAGAATCACTCCAATGCCTTGTGTTCCCTCCAACAATTTGATAACTACTGGAGCGCCACCCACCTGTTCCAATACATTGTCGATATTCCTAGGAGCAGAAGCGAAAGCCGTTTTGGGCATTCCGAGCCCTGCTTTTGCAAGGAGTTGCAGACTGCGTAGTTTATCACGTGAACGCACCAAGGCTTGTGATTCAACGGATGAAAAAACTTTCATCTGTTCAAACTGACGCACAACAGCCGCTCCATAAAAAGTAACCGAAGTTCCAATCCGTGGAATGATGGCATCGATCCCGGTGACCTCTTTTCCGTTGTAAAAAATGTGCGGATTTCCTTTTTCGATCACGAGCACACATTTCAAATGGTCGAGTACAACCACTTCGTGTCCGCGTTGTTCCGCAACTTCCACAAGTCTGCGCGTAGAATAGAGTTTAGGGCCGCGGGATAAAATTGCTATTTTCATTTATTCGGTTTTTAGATCTATTTTTTCAGGGGAGGAATGGTGTTCAATAAAGAAACATCAACAATAAAACGGTTCTTCAAAAGTTTTCTCCCTATCAGAACAGGATAGCGCATGGTTCCCCTGTCTGTTAACGAAATTACTGATTTTATGCGCTTCTTTCCAATCCTTACGATCGTTTTTATGATGTAGCGCTTTTCGGATTCTCCGAAGGAATTCTTAATCTCTTTCTGAATGTAATCGGAAAAACTTAATTCTTTTCCCGTATAGGAAGGGTGGGCGGGATCCAAGAGTTTAAAGTACAAAATGCCGTCAACTTCACGGAAATCGTGACAATGCAAAGCAGTAGTATAAGCACCGGTATCCACTTTTGCAGTGATTCCGGAGAGTCCGAGTTCGGGAAAATCCACTAGCTCTCTTCTGCCTATCATTGTTTTTGCTCTTTCCATGATTCAGAAATTTTTTTCTTCCGCTTCCTTTCTCCTGATGGAGAAGGTGTCCGGCATACGGACGGATGAGGTTGCAAGATAAAAATTTTTAATCAAAGATTTAGCACTAATTTTAAGGAGTGAACAAGCAAGCAGATTATATAATTGTGGGACAAGGGTTGGCAGGAAGCATCTTGGCTTTAACGCTCCTGAAGAAAGGGAAGTCGGTGTTGGTGATCGACAACGGCAAACCCTCCACGGCTTCCAGAATAGCGGCAGGGCTATACAATCCTGTTGTCTTTAAGCGCCTCGTGAAAAGCTGGCTGGCGGATGATTTGCTTCCCTATATGGACGATTTTTATGCGGAAACGGAAAAGCTGTTGGGCACTCCCTTCTATTTTTCAAAACGTATTCTGAAACCCTTTGCGGAAGAGCAGGAGAAGGTGCTGTGGCTGAAAAAGACGGAAGAGCCCATAGGCAAGTACCTGAGTAAGACCATTCATAGCGATGACTTAAATGGCTTGGTATTTAATCCGCTTGGGATATCCGAAGTGCTGCATGCAGGAAACCTCGACACCTTAAAGTTTCTGGATGCCTGCAAAACCTATCTGAAAGAAAAGGCTCTTTTTTGGGACGAGGAATTTGATCATGCAAAGCTGAACCTGGTCGATAATGGCCTGGTTTACGGAGACATTTTCGCAAAAAAGATCATTTTTTGCGAAGGGTACAAGGCAACAGAAAATCCCTTCTTCAAGTGGCTTCCATTCAAGCTCACGAAAGGAGAAACGATCATCATTAAATTATCTGAAGAACATAGGATTCCGACTGAGGTGGTGATCAACAAAGCTGTTTTTATTCTTCCCTTAGGTGACAACACTTATAAAGTAGGAGCCACTTATGAATGGCAAGACCTTTCTGAAGAACCTACAGAAAAAGGCAGGCAGGAACTGGCAGAAAAGCTGGGAAAAGTTTTAAAAGTGCCTTTCGAGATTATCGACCAGCAAGCCGGAATCCGTCCTACCGTGAATGACCGTCGACCTCTCGTTGGATTGCATCCTGAGCATACTCAAGTGGCTGTGTTCAACGGACTGGGCACCAAGGGTGTGATGCTGGCTCCTTTCTTTGCAAATCAATTTGCTGGCTTCCTCGATGGCCTTTGTCAACTCGACAAGGAAGTGGACATAGCCCGCTTCAAATAAAATCCATTCTTTACTTATGGAATTTTGATTTAACTTGCATCTAATGGTGGAACCATTAAAACTTTAAAACGAAAGGTATGAAATTCAGAAAGCTAATCTTGATCGCAACCGTAACATTGGCAACCGTTGCAGGGGCTGTAACACTTACCGCTTATCAAACCAACAGCAAAAAAACCGTATTGATATTTCCAAAAGGCAGCACTTATGCAAAAGAGTGGAAGAAAGTGGATTCGCTTGCAAACAAAGGCCTCTATAAATCTTCATTGGAAGTGGTCACCGGTATTTATGATAAGTCGAAAGCAGAGAACAATGCCCCTCAGTTTGTCAAAGCCATCATCCACCGGATGAAATTTGAGCAATACATCGAAGAGTACTCTTTGGTGAAGGCACTCAACAAACTAAACGAAGAAGCCAAAGAAGCAAAATATCCCGTAAAACCCATTCTCCAATCTATGATAGCCGAAAGCTATTGGAATTATTATCAGCAAAACCGCTATCGTTTTTATAACCGCACTGAAACTGTCAATTTTGAAAATGATGACATCACCACTTGGGATCTCAAAACCATTTTTACAAAAGTGTTAGAAAATTACCAAGCATCGCTTGCAAGTACCGACAGTTTAAAACGTACCCCTTTGAACATTTACGATGAGATCCTGGTGACACAAAACTCCCGTAAATTCCGTCCAACCCTTTATGATTTTCTTGCCCACCGTGCCGTCGATTTTTACATGAACGAAGAGCCGGACATCACCAGACCCACTTATAAATTTGAGATCAATTCTGAAAGTTATTTCTGGAGCTATGACGACTTTATTAAGGTCGGCATTGAGTCAAAGGACACCCTTTCTGCAAAATTCTACGCTATTCAAATATTACAAGACCTCACAGAATTCCACGCGACGGACTCTGATCCGAAAGCATTGGTGGATGTGGATCTGAAACGTCTGAAATTTGTAAAACGGACTTCCACTTCTGAGATCAAGGACAGCTTATACTTGCGCGCACTGCAGCAGCTAGAAAATAAATTTGCGGCCGATCCTTCTTCCGCGGAAGTGAATTATGAGATTGCCAATGTGTATTTTGAAAAAGGAAACAAATACAATCCGCTCCAATCGGATGAAGGAAAATGGATGAAAAAACAGGCCCTTGAATTGTGTCAAGCCGTGATCAAAAAATATCCGGCCAGTGATGGAGCATCTAATTGCAAAGCATTGTCGGCCCGAATTACCGAACATGCAATTGACTATGTAACTGAAAAAATAAACATTCCGAATGCTCCTTTCCGTACTTTGGTTACTTACAAGAATCTCAAAACAGCATACGTCCGCATTGCTCAAATGGACATTGACAAATACAATAAATACATCGAACGTTATTATGGCGAAGAGCTAATCAAGCAGTATCTGAAGTTAGCTTCCGTTAAAGAATTTACGATTGAGCTGCCGGATGATGGAGACTACCAATCCCATTCCACCGAAATCAAGATCCCGGAATTGCCGATGGGGCATTATGTGATCCTAATTGGTTCCGATAAAATATTCTCATACAAGAACAACGGCGTTGCTTACGCCGCTACTTGGATGTCGAACCTTAGCTACATTAACCGTAGGATGACCGACGGTAGTTATGATTTTTATATGCAGCACCGCGAGACCGGCATTCCTTTAAAAGGAGTGACCGCGCAATTGTATTATGAGAAATACAATTACACTTTGCGCAAATACGAATACGTGAGGTCGGAAAAGTACACTTCAAATGAGATGGGTTATTTCAATGTTCCGGCTACAACAGAGTACAGGAATTTCACAATAGACTTTGCGTACAAATCTCCGACACCTTTGGTGAATGCTTCCGGAGAGACAGATCATCTGCAAACCGACAATGGGATTTATCAGTACAGAAGTTACGAAACTACCAAGCACAAATATCCAAAGACTTTTTTCTTTTTGGACCGGGGGATTTACCGTCCGGGACAGACGGTTTACTTCAAGGGAATAATGATCAATACCGATGGAGAAACTAATGAGCTGATGCCAAACAGCAATTCAACGGTCACTTTCTATGATGTGAATTATCAGAAGGTAGCAGACGTAAATGTTACAACAAACGAGTACGGAACTTTTCAAGGAACTTTTACGACTCCCAACGGCGTATTGAACGGGCAAATGAGTATTGCCAACGGAAGTGGAACCATTTACTTTTCAGTAGAAGAATACAAACGTCCGAAATTCGAAGTAACTTTTAATCCTGTGAAAGGCAGCTACCGTTTGAATGAGAACATCAAAGTGAACGGAATGGCAAAAGCATATTCAGGAGCAAACATCGACGGAGCGGAAGTGAAATACCGCGTGGTTAGAACGGCATCCTTTCCATATTGGTGGTATTGGTGGAGAGGCTATTCTCCTCAGTCGCCACAAATGGAGATCATCAATGGGGTAACAACTTCAAATGACACCGGCGCCTTTTTTGTCGACTTCAAAGCCATTCCCGATCTGAGCATTCCTAGATCGTACGAGCCTACTTATTCCTATACCATTTATGCGGACGTGACCGACATTAATGGAGAAACACGCAGTTCGCAGACCTATGTCAGCGCCGCCTACACAGCCCTAACATTAAACGTGAGTCTCCCGGCGCTTCTGGAAAAGGAGAATAGAAAAGCATTTGCGATCTATAGCACGAACATGAGCGGACAATTTGAAAAGGCTCAGGGGAAGGTCGAGATCTACAAATTGATTGAGCCAGACAAAACCTATCGCACACGCGCTTGGGCACAGCCGGATAAATACATCATGACGAAAGAAGAGTTCGAAAAAGATTTCCCGAAAGACCTATACAAGGACGAGAACAACATGTATAAATGGAAGCGTGGAGAAAAGGTGTTTGAAAAGAGTTTCAGCAATACATCCACATTGGTTCCTGTGAAAGCGGGTCCTTCCACAACTGCCAACTATAATGATTCGGTGAAATTCACAAACTTGTCGGCTTGGAAGCAAGGTGTATATGTGATGGAAGCACACAGCAAAGATGCTTACGGGGAGGATGTGAAAGACATAAAATACTTTACGGTTCATTCTACAGTAGGAACAGAAGTTCCTAGCAACGAGATCAACTGGTTCAACATGATTTCCGTGAATGCATTGGAGCCGGGACAGAAGGGTCAATTCATTATAGGAACAAAAGAAGAGAACGTGCAGGTATTGTACGAGATCGAGCACAAAGGAGAGATCGTGAAGAAAGAATTCATCACATTGAACAAAGAGCAGAAGCTGATCGAGGTGCCTGTGGAAGAAAAACACCGTGGGAATTTTTCCTTCCATTATGTGTTTGTGAAAGACAATCGGACCTATTCTCAGAATGGCGTTTTCTCGGTGCCGTATTCGAATAAAGAGTTGGACCTGGAATTCGAAACTTTCAGGAACAAACTTTTACCGGGTCAGAACGAAGAATGGAAGATAAAGATCAAGGATAAAAAAGGAGATAAAGTAGCGGCAGAGATGATGGCAGCCTTGTACGATGCCTCGCTGGATGCGTTCAAGCCAAACAACTGGCACTTTAGTATTTACAATAGCTATTACTCGAATTTGTATTGGGACCTGAACAATGGTTTCGGAACAGTGAATGCACAGATGTACAGCATCGACTGGAATTATTATCCTTATGGTACAGCACGTTATTATGATCATCTCAATTGGTTTGGTTACAGCAATGGCTACTACGGCTATTACAATGATAGTGACGGAGATGGCTACAATGGCAATTACAGAGGATCCAGAGCCCTATCAAAATCTGCCATAGCTCCTTCAGCGGGAGCGGTGGCTGACGAAGAAAAATCAGCGGAACGAGAAGACAATAGCAAGGATAAAAATTCCCTTAAAAAGGAAAGCGGTGGCAAGTCGAATGGACTGATTGCAGGAAACATTACGACAGCGCAAAATGCCACCACCGTGACCGAAACAACCGGTTCCACCTTTGCCTTTGGAGAAAGCGGTGAAGGCGGGGAAGCACGGGATTTGTCGAAGGTAGCTGCCAGAAGCAATTTTGCAGAAACCGCCTTTTTCTATCCGCAGTTGGAAACCGATAAAGACGGGAATGTGATCGTGAAATTCACCATTCCGGAAGCACTTACAAAATGGAAGATGATGGGCTTTGCACATACCAAGGATCTGAAATTCGGAACCATTGAAAAAGAACTGGTGACCCAAAAAGAATTGATGGTCGTTCCCAATGCACCTCGTTTTTTCCGTGAGAACGATAAGATGAAATTTTCTGCGAAAATCCAAAATTTATCAGAAGGGGACATTGTCGGAAAAGCAGACATCTTTTTATACGACGCAACAACCCTGAAAGAGATCACTTGGAACATGGTGGAAGCTCAGCACGGAAAATTTAATACCATAGGTGAAAGAGATTTCACGGCGGCAAAGGGAAAAAGCACCGTAGTGAGTTGGACCCTTTCCATTCCGGAAGGAGTAGGAGCAATTACTTATAAAGTAGTAGCCAAAGCCGGAGCATTCACCGATGGCGAAGAAATGGCTTTGCCGGTTTTGACCAACAGAATGTTAGTGACCGAGTCGATGCCATTGCCGATCCGTGGAAATCAAACCAAGACCTATCGTTTTGAAAAGCTGATCAATCAAAGCAACGGTTCAACTACTTTGCGCAATCACAAGGTTACACTGGAGTTCACTGCAAATCCGGCTTGGTATGCGGTTCAGGCACTTCCATACCTGATCGAATATCCATACGAATGTGCGGAGCAAACGTTCTCCCGTTTTTATGCGAACAGCATCGCTTCCCACATTGCGAATTCATCACCGAAGATAAAATCGGTATTTGATTCATGGAAGAACACTCCGGATTCGAAAGCACTTTTGTCCAACCTCGAAAAGAACCAGGAGTTAAAATCCTTGATGTTGGAAGAAACACCTTGGGTATTGGATGCGAAAGATGAAACAGAGCGGAAGAAACGCGTTGCTTTATTATTCGACCTGAACAAAATGGGCAACGAATTGGCTCGCGCACTAAAAAAGCTGGAGAAGATGCAGACACCGAACGGAGGATTCCCTTGGTTCGAAGGAATGCGTGACGACCGCTACATCACTCAACACATTGTCACCGGAATGGGACACCTGGATAAATTGGGAGTGAAGAATGTGAGAGAAGATGCCAAGGTCTGGAAAATGGTAAAAGACGGAACAAGATATCTGGACAACCGCATTCGCGAAGATTACGAATGGATCCTGAAACATGACAAAGAACATTTGAATGAAAACCATTTGAGTTATTCTCAGATTCAGTACTTATATGCCAGAAGTTACTTTAAGGACGTGTCGATCGACAACCGTAATCAAAAAGCATTTGACTATTACAAAGGTCAAGCAAAAAAATACTGGTTGGAGAATGGACGATACATGCAGGGAATGATCGCCTTGGCGCTGAACCGTTATGACGATAAAGTAACTCCGAAGGAAATTCTGAAATCCATCAAAGAAGGTTCGTTGAATAGCGAAGAGATGGGAATGTACTGGAAAGAAAATTATGGAGGATACTATTGGTATCAAGCTCCAATAGAGTCACAGGCTTTATTGATCGAAGCATTTGATGAGATCAACAACGATAAGAAGTCTGTCGACGACATGAAAGTCTGGTTGTTGAAATCAAAACAAACCCAGGATTGGAAAACGACAAAAGCAACTACCGAAGCAGTCTATGCGCTCTTATTAAGAGGAACCGATTGGTTGGCGACAGAAGGCAATGTAGAGATCACGATGGGCGATGTGAAAATCGATCCTAAAAAAATGCAGGATGTAAAAGTGGAAGCAGGAACCGGTTATTTCAAAACATCTTGGAGCGGAGGAGACATCAAACCAAACATGGGCGAAGTCACAGTTGTGAAAAAAGATGCGGGGGTAAGTTGGGGAGCTGTTTACTGGCAATATTTCGAGCAGCTGGATAAGATCACTCCGTCTAAAACACCCTTGGTTCTAAAAAAACAATTGTTCCTTCAAAAGAACACGGATGCCGGTCCTGTAATCGAGCCGATTTCCGAAAAGACGCTTTTGAAAGTCGGTGACAAGATCAAAGTAAGAATAGAGCTGCGGGTAGACAGAGACATGGAGTATGTCCAAATGAAAGACATGCGTGCTTCCGGTTTCGAACCGACCAATGTAATCTCCACGTATAAATGGCAAGATGGATTGGGTTATTATGAAAGCACCAGAGATGCCGCGACCAACTTCTTTTTTGACAGATTGCCCAAGGGAACTTATGTTTTTGAATATCCGCTGGTGGTGACACATAACGGAGACTTCTCCAACGGCATCACATCCATCCAGTGCATGTACGCTCCGGAATTTTCAAGTAATTCAGAAGGAATTCGGGTGAAAGTAGGGAAGTAGTGGGGAGAGCTGAGTTGGGAGAACGGAGGATAAAATAGGGAGAATAAAAAAGCGATTAGTTGACAGCTAATCGCTTTTTCGTTATATTTGATTGATGAGAAAAATTTTTTTTGTGATAGCAATTTCCGGACTTTGGGCTTCTTGCAAAAAAGAGGCGACTTATAATCCGGATGAACATATTGTTTATGAGCATTGGTATAAGTTGAGTCCGCGTTCTGCAGACACCTTATATTCTGTCTATTTCGCCAATGCATTTACACCCGGTAACGCCGATGGAATAAATGATGTATTTAAGCCCATAGGAAATTATATTCTTGGTCGTTTTGCTGTGTACAATAAATCAGGGGAAGAAGTTTTTAAAACTGCTGACCCGAATAGAGGTTGGAACGGATGCGTAAACAGTGGGGCGATTGTTCAAATGGGTGCGTATACCTATCAGTTGATGGTGAGTGACATAAATGGTGAAAACTATGAATACAAAGGATCGGTGCTTTTGTACAATTAAGACTAGATTAACCTCAAGGTTTTAATGATTCCGCGCTTCTTCTTGAAATTAATAAATCCGCTTAATCCAATTTCGTGGGAACCTCCCGTATTCTCGTTTGCTAATTTTGAAGTTGTATAGTCGTATGAATAACCAATTCTCAAAAAGCGATTTTGAAAAGCAATTCCTGCTACAAAGGAGTCTTCGTTTCTATAGCTCAGCGACACCGAAAGGAACTTATATTTTACAGTTATTCCGGGAAACAACAGGGTGAAATCTTGTTGTTTAATAAACAACAGGGTAGGAGAAATGGTAGTGTTATGTCTAATTGTGTCGGTACGCATCAAATTTGCACCTAGATTCGCTGTGATTTTCATCGGCAATTTGCTTTCTCCGAATACTCCTTCATTCGGCTCATTTATGTGGTGGAAAGCAACTCCTCCGAAATACCGGTCGGTATACAATAGTAGTCCGGCCGAAAAATCAACGCCGGAACGGACAGACTTTCCACGCATTTCATTTGTAGAATAGACAAATCCTCTTCTTTCATCAATCATGTCTCCATATGTCAATTTGCTGTAATCGATCAGATTTTGAAAATAGGAAACTTGAATCCCCGGTTGAAGGACCAATTTGTGCTTGAATAATTCGAAATGGGCCGCATAATTGAAATCAGTTCGTGACTTAATAAACACTCCATGCATTTGGCGGTCGTATAGATAGTTGACGCCAATTCCCCCCCTGATCGCATACAAATATTTGTCAGCAGAAAAAACAAAACTATGGAGGGGATCAATTTTGGGCCATTGCAACCTATAGTTCAATGCGATGTTCAATGTGCTGTCTGTCCCTACAAAAGCCGGATTGGTGTAAGTTCTGGAATTGCCGTATTGTGAGAAATGGGCATCCTGAGCAGAGACCATTAAAAAAATGAACACGCTAAAAGTAAGACAAGACAACTTTTTCATTCCAATCAGTTTAATTCTATTAATGGCAAGACAGGATCTCAATATGGGTGCTTTTTGATTATATTTGCCTGTTACCAGATCCAAATGAAAAAACGATTTTCTCTCTTATTGCTGGGCGTTCCCTTTTTTGCAATTGCCCAGCCCCAATCTTTGGATACAATAAAGGCTCCTCTTCAATATGACGCAATATATAGTAAATTGGTTGCCTCTGATTCCCTGAGCAGCAGTTTTGTGATCTTCATAAAAAAGGAAGTCAAAAAACACAAACATTTGACGCATACCGAACATGTATACATATTGGAAGGGGAAGGCGAAATGCTTTTGGGCGAAAAGACCTTCAAGGTAAAAAAAGGGGATATGATCTTCATTCCTATGAATACTCCACATTCCCTAAAAGTAACATCATCCGTTCCCGTAAAAGTCCTTTCGGTTCAATCACCCTACTTCGACGGGAAGGACAGGATATTTATGGAAAAATGATAGCAAGAACTCCAGCTCCTCCTTATTATGCAGTTATCTTTACTTCGGTAGCTTCCGAAGCAAGAGAAGGATATGAAAGCACGGCCGACCGGATGCTGGAACTTGCAAATGAACAGGAAGGATATTTGGGAATTGAATCGGCCAGGGAAAAATTGGGCATCACAGTATCTTATTGGAAAGATCTGGACAGTATCCGGAAATGGAAAATGAATGCAGAACATTTGATGGCTCAGGAGAAGGGGAGAAAAGAGTGGTATCAGAATTATAAGACCAGGATCTGTTTGATAGAACGCGACTATGAATTCAATAAATAAGAAATGAACAGTTCGGCAGGACTTCTTTCAAAGTTAACCACCAGCAATGGGATCAATTACATCAACATAGGTCTTATGCTGATCAGTTTGGCCGCAGCTTATATTTTGCCTTTCGAGGTCTTTTTATTCTCTTATGCTGTTTTGGGTCCATTGCATTACCTCACCGAAATTTCCTGGCTAGACAAGAAGAACTACTTTATCCAATCAAAAAAGGACATTTGGATTTTTGTCCTTATAGTAGCAGCCATCACGATCGGGATGTTCAATGCACATTCCAAGATCAATTCCTTTATTGCAAGTTTCCTGTTCGCCGGCTTCATTTATGCCCTTGCTCTTCTGTACACTCAAAAAGTCGGGTTAAAGCTTTTAGTTGTTTGCTTGGCTTTCATGCTTTCGCTGATCTTCAGTTTCAACCAGTATCCGAACTTTCCTTTTTTGCTTTTCGCTATTTGGCTGCCGACCATCATCCACGTTTATTTCTTTACAGGTGGTTTTATCCTCTTCGGAGCCTTGAAGTCGAAAAGCGCTTCGGGCATTCTGTCGTTTATCGTATTTGTATTTTGTGCCGTCATCTGCTTTATCTATATCCCGGAAAATTTCGGAATAGCGGTTTCGGAATACGGTAAAAAGGCATATTCTTTTTTTAAGCTCCTGAACATTACCTTATATGATGCTTTTGGATTCGGGACGATTGCTCAGAATGACGATTCGGTCTTTTATCTGCCAAACGCAGTTGCGATCATGCGGTTCATTGCATTTGCCTACACCTATCATTATCTGAACTGGTTCTCCAAAACAACGGTGATCAAATGGAACGAGATCTCCAAACAGAGGATGGCTGTTATTCTTATTTTATGGATCCTGTCAGTCGTATTGTATGGCTTCAGTTATAAGATCGGTTTTTATGCACTATTCTTATTAAGCATGCTCCACGTGTTCTTTGAGTTCCCACTCAATCACCAAACCTTCATAGGGATCGGGAAAGAGTTGAGAGGGCTTTCCAAAAAACGCTGATCCACTCACTGGCAAAGATCCCTGCTCTTCCCTTTATTCTGAAAATTCGTATTTATTCGTGATCCGTACCGTATATTTGCACCATGGCTAAAGAATTTTATTTAAAGCACCACTCCTTCCACATCAAGGCAATCTTCACTGCGCTGAAGGACATATTTGAAAAGGACGAATATGCCGACAAGGCCATAGAGAAAGTAATGAAGGCTAACAAGTATTGGGATGTCCGTGAGCGCGGATTTGTTTCCGACGTTACCTATGACATGGTCCGTAACTGGAGACTATTATATGTATCCGCCGGATTGGAAGAGGCTGCAAAATTATCAGACCGTAACCTTTGGATGATCTTCGGTACATATTTGGTATATGATGGATATGATCTTCCCGAAAGCAATTACTTCAAAGGGCTGAGTGAAAAGAAAGTTGTGTCCCAGCTGGAAAAATTTCATAAGATCAGAAAGATCAGGGAATCCGTTCCAGATTGGTTGGATGCAGCTGGTGAAAAAGAGATCGGTAAGGATTGGGACAAAGTGATTCGGGCTCTGAATCAAAAACCGACTACCGTTTTAAGAGCAAACTCCTTAAAGACAAATCCAAAAGAATTGCAAGCAGCTTTGGAAGCTGAGAATATTACCGAGAGCACTTTGATCTCTTGGTCGCCGGATGCTGTTGAATTGAAATTCCAGAGGAATGTATTCAGGACCGAATCATTCCATAAAGGATTGTTCGAAGTGCAGGATGCATCCTCGCAGATGGTATCCGAGTTTCTGAATGTACAACCTGGAATGAGAGTAGTGGATGCTTGTGCCGGAGCTGGGGGGAAAACATTGCACCTTGCTTCGCTGATGAAGAACAAAGGACGCATCATTGCTCTGGATGTAAAAGGGAGAAAGCTGGAAGAATTAAAGAAACGTGCTGCAAGGGCAGATGTTCGCATAGTTGAAACCAGAGAGATTGATTCCTCAAAGGTCATCAAACGATTAAAGGATACCGCGGATCGTTTGCTGTTGGATGTTCCTTGTTCAGGTCTAGGCGTATTGAGAAGAAATCCGGATAGTAAGTGGAAACTTACTCCCGAAGAGATCGATAGGGTCAAAGGACTACAAAGAGAGATCCTTGCTAGTTTTTCTGACATCACGAAAGTGGGAGGAAAGATGGTGTATGCTACGTGCAGCATCTTACCATCGGAAGGAGAAGAACAGGTGAAGTGGTTCCTTGGTACTGTCGGAGACAAATGGAAGTTGCTTGGCGAGAAACGCTATTCACCGGAAATATATCATGCAGATGGATTTTATATGGCCTTGCTTGAACGGATGAAATAAGTCCGTAAGAAAAATTTCTGCGATTCATTTCCGGCATCATTCATCTTTTTTTTGCTTCATTCCCGTTCTTTGAAATCTTGTTGGTTTTGATTGAAAAACATGAAATCACAGGATTTTCAGAAAATAATTCAAAATTCACAAAAAATAATTTGGACCAATTAAGCTCTTATTGAGGCTTCATAATCGCTCGAAATTGATGCTGTTTTGTGATTAAAAAAATGAATTAAAAAAAACGAAACAGAAAATTTATTTTTTTTGATCTGCTGTATATATTGTAGAATCAATACACACAGAGACACGTTAAAAAAACAAAAAATATTTTCTTGAAAATAATTGTGCGAAGAGCGAGTTTTAATTTTCAAAACATCAAAAACTCAGATGGAGGATATTAACAATATGAACAATTCAATGTTAATAAAATAAAGCCGATTTTTTTCGTTTGTGTTAAATATTTTTCTTACTTCGTATCAAATAATTTAATAACCAAAAAAACCATGGCAAAAAAAGCAAAAAAAGCTGCTCCAAAAAAAGCAGCTAAGAAAAAAGCAGCTCCAAAAAAAGCAGCTAAGAAAAAAGCAGCTCCAAAGAAAAAAGCAGCTAAAAAGAAAAAGTAAGAAAGAGCCCTTCGGGGCTTTTTTTTTGCTCTTTACTTTCCTCCCACTGCTTTCCTATATTAGAGCTTCCGCTCTACACCAATCCCAGGCTTATCGTTCAAAGTGATTTTCCCATTATTAAATGTGATACCGTTAAACAGATCGTTCTTCATCAGAAAGGATCCGTCAAGATCGGCATGGTCTGCAAAGGGACTCAATTGTGCAGCCGCAGAAATGGCACAAGATGTTTCGCTCATGCAGCCGATGAGTACTTTTAATTTTAATGTGCGAGCTTTCTGTATCATCTTAAAAGCTTCATGCATTCCGGTACATTTCATTAGTTTGATGTTGATGCCGTGAAAACAATCTTTCACTTTGTCGATGTCGTCATAACGCTGAATGCTCTCATCGGCATAAAGAGGCAAGGGGCTCTTTTCAAAAAGCCAATGTGCATCGTCAAGACTGTTCTTAGCTAAGGGCTGTTCAATAAAAAGTACATTCTTATCCTTCAGCCAATGAATCATCTCTAATGCTTCCTCCTTGTTCTTCCATCCCTGATTCACATCAATGGCAATTGGTTTGTCGCTCATGCTTCTTATGGTAGTTATAACCGCTTTGTCATCTTCACCGTTCAGCTTCACCTTTAAGATCTTAAAATCTTGTCCTTCTTCGATCTTTTGTCGGATGACCGCCGGCTCATCCAATCCCAAAGTGTATGTTGAGAAAGGAGCTGCGTTCTTATCTGCGTTGAACAATTGCCAGCAGGATTTGTCCCAGAGTTTACCGTTGAGGTCATGCAGGGCGATGTCGATGGATGCTTTTGCTGCAGTATTACCCGGAGCGATCAAGTCGATCTCCTGAAGCAATGATGATACCGCAGCAGGATCTTTCTTGTCCTTTAAGATAAGGGCAGCTTTCTTTAGGAATGCAAGAACACTTTCATGAGATTCACCCAGATAAGGAGGCAAGCTCGCCTCACCGTAACCGATATAGCCAGCGTGTTCGAGTTGGATGATGACAATGGGTGTGGATGCTCGTGTACCGTGCGCTATCTTGAACGGTCTTTTAAAAAATAAGGTATGTGGAACGAAGGAGAGTTTCAAGAATCTTCTGGATTTATGATCATGCCGAATGTCTGCTTCAGCAATGCGAATGTACTTAGAAAAATGCTCCGTTTTAATGGAGAATGCCTGTTAATTGTTTGTTAATAGATCCGCTTGTCCTATTCCATTTATATCCTATATTTGTATATCTAAACAATCAAACTCTTAAAAATGAAAAAGATACTTTTATTACTAGCAAGTCCTGCTATATTATTTTTTGCAAGTTGCGGAGGCACTAAAACAGACGATACTGCTGTTGCCATTCCGGGAATGATGGAAGTTCAGCTTAAAGTTAACGGCAATGCACTCTCGATCATGGTTCCTGATTCCACCAAAGGGAAAATGGAAATGGTTGAACAATCCTGGGGAGCTACCGAAATTAAAGTAGGTAAAGATTTTCAGATCTCCGTTGAAGAAGGTGAAGGAGATGTTGCTTTGATGAAAAGTGACATTGCAGGGAATGACGTAAATAAATTCAAACGCTTTGTAAAAGATGAGCCGACACTGTTGTTCTGGGAATCTGAGATCACAGCACCGGAGTTCCACTTTTATTCTGTTGTTAAACCTGCTTCAGTGTCCTACATAGTAAAAGACATCGCAGGGGAGATGTTCGGAGAAAAAGCTACGGAGACGATGGTAGAAGCTGCGAAAACCTTAAAAGCAAAAGACGCTCCGAAACCGGAAGCATAATTGAGAAACACATAGAAAATCCCTGCTTGAGCAATCAAGCAGGGATTTTTATTTTCACTTAGTGTGAGGTATTTATTTCTCTGAGAGCAACTGAAGATATCCTTCTGCACCGATCTCTTTACCTCTTTCGGTCATTGCCTTCAATATATAAAAGTAAGTTCCGTCCGGAGCAATCTTGCCACTTTTTGTACGCCCGTTCCATCCGCCGGTCAAACCATTGTAGTCTGTCATCTTTAATCCCCAACGGTCATATATGGTGTAACTGATCTCTTTCATGTGGGAGCTGCTCACCAAAAAGAGGTCATTCGAAAGGTCACCATTTGGAGTGAATACATTCGGGATGAAAATGGTTCCTTCGCCTTCCACGATCAGGCAATATTTTATGGAATCGCCGCAGAGTCCATTGTATACATAGAGGTCGATGCAATAGTTTCCCTCTGTAGCATAAGTATGATCTGGTGAAAACACACCGGACACATTGTCTATTCCCGATGAGGGATCACCGAAGGTCCACGCATAGAACAATCCTCCTGTAGATGTATTGCTGAAGTTAACTGTTGTATTTGGATTCACGATAGTAGCAGGGGAAATGTTGAAATTGGCTACGGGGTAATCGTAAACCGTGATCATGTTCGAGATAACAGTGTTGCCTGTACATCCGTTAGCATCCGTACAAGCGATCGTTACGGAGTAAACTCCGGCATCTGCATAACAATGTGATGGGGAAACAGCAGCAGCGGAATCTCCGTCACCGAAATAATACATCAGGCCACCGGCACATGTTGTTCCAGGAAGCTCCGAGAAATTAATACATACCGGTTTGCATCCCGCATTAATATTTGAAGTAAAGCTAGGAACAGGTAAGGCAGTCACCGTAACCGTTTGCGTGGCTGTATCTCCACAAGTTCCTGAAAAGATGTGGGTGATGGTGAAAGTCCCGGCCCCGGAAACGGAAGGGTTGAATGTTCCGTTTACAGCATTGGTGATTCCTGTTCCGGTCCAAGTTCCTCCTGCAGTTACTGGAGTTAAATTGAATGCTGGGTCGTTGATGCAATGTGGTGGTTCGGGAATGATGGCCGCATTCGGCGGTAAAGCCAATACTTCAATGACAGATGTATCCGATGTTGGACAAGGAACGGTTAAACTATAGGTAACGGTATAAGTTCCAGGACCGGCAAGAGATGGATCGAACACTCCGCTTGTGGAGTTGATGCAAGTGCCACAAGTGGCCGACCAGGTTCCGCCAGCAGATGCAGCAGCAAAATTGACAAGTCCCGTAGAATCACAAACTGTATAATTACTAAAAGGAGAAAGAATGGTCGGATCGCCGGATGGAGGAGGAGCACTCGTACTGTTCTGCGCGAGGAAGCCTTCAAAACCCGGCCCGGAAGAAACTTTAATGATGAGCGCATTCAATCCCGGCTGCCAGTCATCGCAAAGTGAGAAGGACAATCCTCCCGCTGCATTGAATCCGACATTGTAGTAGGGGTTAAGTGCAGGTACTCCTGCAAGCTCTGCACTTTGAGCGATCCCGTTGACATACACTTCGTCTACAGAATTGTCTGAAAAGAAATCCATGGAAAGACAAAATACCGCTGAATCAGCATAAGATGTTCCGCAAGCTGAAAAACAAGGAAGGTAGAATTCGATCTTGTAATAGAAATCCTCATCCACCGAATGTGTTCCGAGCGCATTGTGAGAGATCCATCCGCAATCAGGCCAAGGACTCGCATAATAACTTCCGGGAATGCTGGTCATCACAACTGCCGGGGAATATGGTCCGACTAAAGTTCCGACAGAGATCTGCCAGTTAGCATCGTTGCTTCCTCCGGGTAGAACTCCGCCCATTCCGTTTGTTGCCGTATTGAATAATGTTCCAGTCGGAACCGAATTACTTGTACAGCTTATTGTATCGGCACAATCGACTAGTCCGTCCCCGTCATCGTCAATTCCGTTTCCACAATTTTCCTGAGAAAAGGCAGAACCGAGAACCAAGGAGCAGGACAAGAGGAGCAAATGTTTTTTCATAATGGGAGTGTTTAAGAGCTCTGCTCTTAGGAGACGAAAAAGAGTTCAAAGGTTGCATGGATTCAAATAAAGAGGTGCCGGACATCGACTGTACTGTGACCGTTAAGGCTATTGCGACACGTGGTCAGCCTGACCTTACAGGGAGCGTCGTGTTTCTATTGCGATGTCTCGTTTACCTAATTCGAATAAAACATACCTTTGGAGCATCATGCAGCGTTTACTCTCTCTCTATCTGGGTTCTTTCGCAAACATTCAAAAAAATGTCTGGATCCTTTCCCTTGCGATGTTCATCAACCGGAGTGGTTCGATGGTTCTGCTCTTCACCTCCCTTTATCTTACCAAAGATCTTCATTTCACAATCGCGGAAGCGGGAATCGCTTTGAGTTTTTACGGAATTGGAAGTGTGCTGGGCTCTTATGCAGGAGGATGGCTTACCGACAGAAGGAATTTTTTCGATATTATGTTTCTTTCTCTCATTGCGAGTGGATTGATTTTGTTGTTGCTCCTTGTTTTTACCTCGCCTTTTGCTATTTCACTGATCATCTTATGCTACGCATTCGCGGCTGACATTTTTCGTCCGGCCAACTCGAAAGCAATTGCCGCTTATAGCACGCCAGAAAACAGAACTCGATCTGTTTCCCTGGTTCGTTTGGCCATCAACTTAGGTTTTTCGATCGGGCCTGCGGCTGGAGGATTTGTTGCGTTGTACTTAGGGTACAAATGGTTGTTTGTGATTGACGCCTGCTCCGGCTTTTTGGCGGCACTTATGTTATGGATTTTTCTCCCTAGGATAACAGATGAGAGTCAAAAAATAGAATCAGAAGTGTTGAGTGATCGTTCCACATCGGCATATCGCGACTGGCCTTATCTCATCTTCATTATACTGGTTGCATTTTTCGGAGTTTGTTTTTTTCAACTCTTTGCGAGTATGCCTCAATATTTTTCCGAAGTATGCAAATACGATGAAGACAGGATAGGATTGCTGATGGCGTTGAACGGATTGCTTGTTGTCATTATTGAGATGCCCTTGGTGGCTGCTTTGGAAAAGAACAAAAGGATGTTTTCTTTTATTATTGCGGGTGTATTGTGTTTACCAGTTTCCTTTGCCATTTTGCACTTCGGAAAAGGCATGATGATCTGGGCGGTGGTTTATACTTTGTTCATTACCATGTCGGAGATCCTGGCTATGCCTTTCATGATGAACTATTCTTTGTCGCGTCCGGCAAAAGAACGGCAGGGACAATATTCCGCTTTGTATTCGATCTCATACGGACTCGCAAATATCTTCGCCCCTTTATTAGGATTGGGCATCGCTGGCAAATACGGTTTTGATAAGATGTTTTACTTCTTTATTGGATTGAGCTTGTTGACGGCAATTGGCTTTTGGAGGTTGAAGAGGTGGGATGGGAGGAAATCAGAATCATGATCTGCCTGTATCGGAAATAAATCTCCATAAAATGCGACCCCAGCCGGGGTCGAATATTCAATCCGTCAAACAACGATTTGGTTTTAGGTGTTTAATCTTTAAAAAACACATCATACCCGTACCGGAGAATCATAACAGAAACAATGAACAGAGATCTACCCTGTATCTGAAATGAATCTCCGTAAAATGCGACCCCAGCCGGGGTCGGATATTTGTAGATAAATCAAGTTCTATGAACATACGACCCCGGCTGGGGTCGCATATCCAATCCATCAAACAACGATTTGGTTTTAGGTGTTTAATCTTTAAAAAACACATCATACCCATATCTCAGGATCATAATGGAAACAATGAACAGAAAGATGATCCTCACAAATCCGTTTCCTTTTCTTAAAGCGATCCTGCTGCCGATAATGCTTCCCACAATGTTGAATACCGCCATTAAAATAGCGATCTCCAGCAGGTAATGTCCGTTCTTGATGAACACGATCAGGGCGGAGATGTTGGTGATGCAATTGATCACCTTCGAATAAGCAGAAGCGTTGACAAATTCAAATCCCAGGATGACCACAAATCCCAAAACAAAGAAACTTCCTGTACCAGGACCGAAGAAGCCATCATAAAATCCAACCACGAGTCCGATTAAAGAACCAAAGAGCAGTTGTTTGTTTTGTGAAAGCTGTTTTGTTTGGACAGAGCCCAGGTCTTTTTTTATGAAAGTGTAGACGGCGATCAGGATGAGGATGACCAGAATGACTGGCTTGAGCGTTTCGACTTTTATGAAGCTGACGGCTTTTGCTCCGGAGTAGGAGGCAACAAAGGAGAAGAAAGAGATGACAAGCAAGAGCTTATAGTTAAACTTGATTCGTTTAGAGTATTGATAAGCGGCAACAGATGTTCCGGCCAGCGCGGCAATTTTATTTGTTCCGAAAATTGTCAATAATGGTTGATTAGGCATGTTGATCAATAAAGCCGGGAGTTGGATCAAGCCGCCTCCGCCAACGATCGCATCAATGAAGCCCGCAACAAAGGACAATAAAATCAGAGAGAGGATAACGGTGAAGGAATAGTCTGAAAAGAGGTCGACGAGGTTCATTTTGCAGCCTTATTTTTTCTTATGATTTTCATCACGACCATGAAGAGAGTACAAGGAATGCCAATCCAAATCGCTTCACTTTTAAGTACCTGAATTCCTTTTTCTCCAAAGAAGTGACTGGCACCAATGGGCGAAACCTTGATGGGTCTCCAAGGAAGAAAATAACGTTCGTTGTCAAAAGGTGAAAAGAAAGCAACCCCGAGTCCGCCAGTTGTCATGGCATCCAATATACAGTGTGAAAGTGTACACAGGCTGAAGAACAAAACATAATAGATTCCTTTTTTAGCGCTCAGGTGCTGTCTGTAAAAGAGAAACGTTACAAGGAAGCCTAAAATAAAAGCAAACAGGATAGAATGTGTAAATCCTCTGTGTCCCCAGAAATCTTCATAAGCAATTCCCAATTGGAAAGAGATGACATCTGCATCAGGTAAAATGGAGCAGACAACGCCGATAAATGCAAACTTCCAATCGCCGACCGACCTTACAAATCCCGATCTGATTGCTAGTGCTGTGAATGCATGTCCGAATGCTGAAGCCATAAACAAATATAATTAAAAATAAAAATGCTCCAGACCATGGATGATTTATCGTTCGGTTTTTCGCAGTCTTTTTAAATGCTTGTCGATATATTTTTCAGTAGGGAGCAGCGATTGCTGAATTCTCCTTGCGTAGTTGATGCTGTCGATAACCTCCTTCTGTTTCTCTTCCACCATGTGTTTCTGTTGTTCCACTTCCGACTTTTGAATCTCGACTATTCCCTTTTGCTCTTCGATGATGTCTTTTTGTTTTCGGGTTATTTTTAGGGATCTGAATACGAATCCGGCAAATACGATTACCAGGACCAAGCCACAGACAACAAAAATAAGAATGAATTTTTGTTTCCGGCTTTTTTCTGCCGCCAGTAATCCCTGATTTTCTAATTCTTTTTTGTGTTCGGCTGTCGCCACGGCTTCTTTCTTTTCAAAGTCAAAGGTCATTTGACTTTGAATGGTTTGTTTGCGTGTTTCTTCGTTCTCTAAACTATCCTTGTAGAGGGTGTATAGTTTGAAATGCAGGTAGGCGTCCTTAAAATTTCCTTTTGCACTGTCTATTTCGGTCAGGCCTTGATAAATATTCCGTAAATTTTCTTTGTTGCCCAATTCTTTCGACAAAGCCTCTGATCTCGTCAGGTATTTTAATGCTTCGGAATAATTTTTTTGACTGATATACAATGCGGCAAGGTTGGACAAGGAGAGAGTCGTATTCAATTTGTCTCCAAGCTCTTCATAAGCCTTCAAGGATAAAAAGAAATTTTTATAAACCTCCGGATAATTACCTTGATCGTTATAGATCATTCCTAACAACGAGTATGCACTTGCAACGCCTGCTTTATCCCCCAATTCTTCATTAGCATTTAATGCAAGAAGTTGATTTTTTATCGCCTCAGGGTAATTTCCCTGCATGTAATAAGTAAAGCCCATATTTGTGTAACACGAAGCAAGCGTTCTTTTGGAGTTGATTTGCATTGCTGCTTTGATACAAAGCGCATAGTTCTTTAAAGCTTCTGGGTAGTTGGTTTGGTAGTAATAGACGGTGCCGATGCTATTATAGCAAACCGCTTGCCCGGCTTTGTCTCCTAGCTCTTCTCTTATTTTGAGTGAAGCAAGGTGATTTTTTAACGCTTCCGGATAGTCTCCTTTGTCGGCATAAATGAGTCCAATGTTATTATAGCTGAAGGATTGATAATTTTTTGCACAGCGTTTTATTTTTGCATTCGGATCGCCTGAAGTACTCAACAATTTGGCTGCAAGGTCGACGGCCTGTTTTCCAAACTTCAACCCATCGGCAAAATTTCCCATGGTTTCGTAAGTGTTGCCTAGCTGTGAGAGACAGATCAGTTTGTTTGTGTCTGTCTTTTCGGATTTAATGCAGTTTAAAAGGGAGTCTAATTTAGATTGCTGGCCAACTGACAATTTTAAAAGAAGACAACAAACGATGATCAGGGAGGTTTTTTTTATTCTTGTCATGGAGTAAGTTAAGCTTAAAAAAAACGCTCCACCCGAATACCCGGTGTGGAGCGTTTAAAACTGATAGTAGGATGACTATTGAGAAACCATCTTCTTCTCTTGTCTCTTACGTTCTGTCTCATCTAGGATGACCTTACGCATACGGATGGAACCAGGAGTTACCTCAACGTACTCATCGATTTGTATGTACTCCATTGCTTCTTCTAATGAGAAATTGATTTTCGGAGCGATGCGCATTTTGTCATCGGTTCCGGAAGCGCGCATGTTGGATAATTTTTTTTCCTTGGTGATGTTTACAACAATATCATCCTGACGGTTGTTCTCGCCAATCACTTGTCCTGTATAAATCGGTTCACCCGGATCAACGAAAAATTTTCCTCTGTCTTGCAGTTTATCAATAGAATAAGCGATTGCAGTTCCCAATTCACCGGAGATCAATACACCGTTGTTACGGGCAGGGATCACACCTTTCCATGGTTCAAATGCTTTGAAGCGGTGTGCCATGATGGCTTCACCTGCGGTGGCCGTAAGGATGTTATTACGCAATCCGATAATTCCTCGTGAAGGGATCTCAAATTCCAAATGTTGAAGATCGCCTTTCGGTTCCATCAATAACATATCGCCTTTGCGTTGGCTCACGTACTCAATTACTTTACCAGCAGATTCTTCAGGAACGTCAACAGTTAGATATTCGATCGGCTCGCACTTCACCCCATCAATTTCCTTGATGATGACTTGCGGCTGTCCAACTTGCAATTCGTATCCCTCACGTCTCATTGTTTCAATTAAGACAGACAAGTGAAGAATGCCGCGGCCAAACACTAAATAGGAGTCGGCAGAGTTGGTTTCTTCCACACGCAAAGCGAGATTTTTTTCTAATTCTTTGAATAAACGATCCCGCAAGTGACGGGATGTTACAAATTTTCCTTCTTTACCGAAGAACGGAGAGTTGTTGATGCAGAACAACATATTCATTGTAGGCTCATCGATAGCGATTGGGGTCAATCCTTCCGGGTTTTCAAAATCAGCGATGGTGTCACCAATTTCAAATCCTTCGATACCTGTGATCGCTACAATTTCTCCCGACTGAATTGTATCGCTGGTTTTTGCTTTCCCCAAACCTTCAAAAATGAATAATTCCTTGATGCGTGATTTAATGATGGATCCATCCCGTTTTACTAAAGATACCGGCATATTCTCTTTGATAGAACCGCGGTGTACTCGTCCAACGGCAATACGGCCTACAAATGAAGAGAAATCCAAAGAGGTGATCTGCATTTGCAATGTTCCTTCCTGACGAGGAGCTTCCGGGAAGAACTCAATGATTGTATCCAACAAATAAGTGATATCAGAGGTTGGATTTTTCCAATCCGGACCCATCCATCCTTGCTTGGATGAACCATAAACCGTTTTGAAATCCAATTGTGTTTCGGTAGCATCCAAATTAAAGAACAAATCGAAAACTTGATCATGTACTTCGTCCGGACGGCAGTTTGGTTTGTCTACTTTGTTGATCACCAAAACTACACGTTTTCCTTGTGCCAATGCTTTTTGTGTAACGAAACGCGTCTGCGGCATCGCACCTTCAAATGCATCCACTAACAATACAACTCCATCAGCCATGTTCAAAACACGTTCTACTTCGCCTCCGAAATCCGCGTGGCCGGGAGTATCAATGATGTTGATCTTAGTTCCTTTATATCTTACAGAAACGTTCTTTGCCAAGATGGTGATACCACGCTCGCGCTCGAGATCATTATTGTCAAGGATCAATTCTCCTGATTCCTGATTTTCGCGGAATAGTTTTCCTGTGTGCAAGATCTTATCTACCAAGGTTGTTTTTCCGTGATCGACGTGGGCAATGATGGCAATGTTTCTGATGTTTTTCATTTTGTGTGTGTTATAGCGGATTATCAGGTAAAGATTAATTTCCTCAAAATCTGCTAATTGTTCATTTTAAGGGTGCAAAAGTAGGCATTTTTATTGGGATTTGAGCACAAGCCGTCCTGATATAATGATGATTGGTCGAAAAATGGGCTAGTTTTTCTTGAAAAACGCTGCTGCGGAAATGGTTTTGGCGTTTTGCTGGTCTTCGGGACTGATCTTTATTTCGTAAGTTGAATAGGAGTCGATGCTGCCTTTTTTATCCTTTTTCATCAGAATTCCATCTTTTTCATCGTGGAATTTAAGGAACCTTTTTTCGGTCTTGAAGCCACCTTTTATTTTTCCATCCAGGATTTTTTTTTCCGGATCCCAGTCGTTCCCGAAATATATTTTTACTAGGTATCCACCGTCGGGGATCTGATTCATCTTGATTTCACTTTCACTGTTTACATACATGTTACGGATCGTGTGTTCGGTATTTTTTTCAACCAGACAGATCACCGCTTCCGATTTACTTGCATTCAGAAATAAAATGCTGTTCTTGCTTTCTGCATCGTTTACTTCGTCGCCGAAATAGCCAACGTAGGGAGAATCGTAATTGCTAATGATAAATGCTTCAGGTGCATCTTCCGCCTGTGCATTTATCTCCTCCATTTTTTTTATCCC
>JBKJQG010000009.1:0-7851 GCA_046594925.1 Bacteroidia bacterium | reverse complement strand
GTACACGCCATCTATTACTATCAACTGACGTAAAGGAGATGCCGCCGTGTAAGCGATGCTCCAGGTATTTCCCTGGTCTGAGGAATGGTAGAGTTTGTTAGAAGAACCTACCCAAACACCCGTGGAATCGACCGTAATAAATTTTAGAATACCCGTAAATGTAGGATCCGGGGTCCATGTTAACCCGTTGTCCCGTGAGATCTTCAGTCCTGAATAACCAACGTACCAAACGCTGTCCTGAATTGCCATTTTCGAGAATCCAAAAGGAAGCGGTGACCAGGTTTGTCCGGTATCTGCACTTTGGACGTTTCCACTAAAATATCCTGACATGAATATTTTCCCATCGTGTAAATAACTTTCTCCGGCTCCGACAATGTCTCTTGCGTGATAGGTCTGAAAATTATCGGTCGAATAATAAAGAGAATCGGCTGAGATGACCACGATCAAGCTCCCTTCGACCAGAATGTTCCTTATTTGTTGATCGAATACTGCTTGTTGCCAATTAACGCCTTCGTCATAAGAAAAATAGAATCCTTTATCTTTTACACTTGCTACAACTACGGAGTCGTTAGAAGCAATATGATCGATCCAGCCGCCGGAAGGCCCGGGCAATTTTTCCCAGGTCTGAGCTTTGTGCTCAGGCATCCAGATGAGTGAGAAAAGGATCGCCAGTAGTATCGTTGGTTTCATTTGAAGGGTATTAGTTCAACACAATTTTTTTATTGATCCTCGCGTTTTCAGTTTCCACTTCTACAAAATAAATTCCTTTCCCTGCAGCAGATAGATCGATCTGAAGAGATTCATCCATCGGTTGCGATAAGATGCATCTGCCGAGTACGTCATAAATACAGATGTTTCCGTTGTAAACTTTGCTTGTTTTCAAATTGAAAATCCCAGTAGAAGGGTTCGGATATATGGAAATACATTCCTGAGCTGAAGGAATCGTTTCAATCGACGTACTTATGGAGCTATTTAGTTTGCAGACAAAAACATCTCCTCCTCCTGCCGAAGTAAGATTGCAGGTTCCGCTTCCGGGATTGAAATCCGCAGTGCCCGTGAAATAGCCGGTTACATAAACATTCCCTAAATAGTCTGCCGCCAAAGCGGTTCCAACATCATAGGTTGTCCCGCCGAGTTGTGCAACATCCACTAAGTTTCCGGCGGCATTCAATTTGCAAACAAATATATCCAGACTGCCAAAGCTGCCTATGAAGTGCTGCCCCGGGCCCGGATCGAAATCCTCTGTATGCTTAAATGAGCCGATCAAATAAACGTTATTGTTTTCATCAAGCGCAATGCTCCTTCCGGCACAGTTGCCATCTGTATCTGAAGTGTCATTTTCAAAGGTCTTCACCCAATTGAAAGTTCCGAGTGAATCCAATTTGCAGACATATGGGGCAGATGATCCGGCTGCTGTGAGATTATAGCTTCCACTTCCAGGATCAAAGTCTACGGAACTTCCATATCTGCCGGAGAGAAAAACCTCATTATTTGCACCGGTTTTAATGCATCTCGCCTCGACATCACCTGGCCCACCAATGCCTTTTGCCCAAAGGAAATTACCGGAAGCATCTAATTTGCTGACATAAATGTTATCGTAGCTGCCTTGAGAAAACATATTATAAACTCCGGCTCCGGGATCGAAGTCAGTTGTGTCGTTGTATTGACCAAGTATGCAGACGTTGTTGCTTTTGTCGACCGAAACTGATTGAGCTCCAGCGCGTTCAATATGTTTTGACCAAAGAAAATTTCCTGTAGCATCCATTTTTAGAACGAACGCCGAAGTACCAGACGTGGCAGTCACATTGTAGATTGCAGGCCCGGGGTCAAAATCTACCGTTCCTGAAAAATTCCCCACGCAGTATAGATTGTCAGCATCGTCGACTGCGATGGATCCGCAATATCCTCCAGGACATAATGATTTTGCCCAAACGAAATTTCCGGAATTGTCAAGTTTGCTGATGAAGATGTGATCGCTATTACTGAAATTATAAACTCCAGGGCCCGGATCAAAATCTCCTTCTCCGTAAAATGTTCCTCCTGTATATACGTTTCCTGAATTGTCGAGAGCGATAGAATAGCAGAAATCGAACATGATCCCGCCCATCTGCTTTGCCCAAACAAGATTTCCGTAGCTATCAAATTTTGTTACGAAAACGTCGCTCCACCCCAATGATATGAGCTGAAAAACTCCCGGACCTGGATCGAAATCAACATCTCCTTCGAAAGAGCCTGCCGTGTAAACGTTGCCATCTATGTCTGTGGTGATCGCAAATCCCCATGCATTACCAGGTCCTTTCAGCTGATTGGCCCAAACCAAGTCAGATTGGGCTACCAGAGAGAGCTGCAAGACAATAAATGAAAGTACGAAGATGTTTTTCATGATCGGATTTTTAGTTCAACACAATTTTTCTGTTAGGCTTTTTACGGTCAGCCGTAGAGCCGTCGATCAGTTCAACCTCGACAAAATAGATTCCTTTTCCTGCCCCGGAGAGGTCGATCTGCTGCAAGCTTTCATTGTTATAGGGCTGAGTCAGAATGCATTTTCCTAATACGTCGTAAACACAAATAGCACTTATATTCTCGGGTTCTTGTTCGTTCAGCTCAATCGTAAATATTCCGGTCGAAGGATTCGGATAGATGTTGAAACTTTCATTGTCGGCCAGAGCCGGACCGTTTGTGAATATTCCATACGTATAATGTGCTATAAATCCCACTCCGTCTTCTGCACAGCTGAAAGGCCCTAAATAAGAACCGGCATGATTCGCCCCTGAAATGTAAAATCCTCCCTCTGAGTCGCTTTCAAATCCGTTAAGCGAATGGAGGATCAAGTTGTCATAAAATAAAGTGTCTGATTCGTTCGACGGAGAAATCTTGCAGATTGTAAATTTACTTTCTCCAGCCCATGGATAATCTCTTCCCACGATCCAAAGATTGTCTGATGGATCAATAGCGATGAATCCATCGTCATTGATAGGCGTCATTATTGAAGAAACAGAATAACCAAGAGAATCAAATTTTTGAACCTTGACATGATGTGAAGCTCCGCCTCCACCGCCTGTTCTTTGAGCTATGATAAAATTCTGATGTGAATCGAACAGAATATTTTTTATGTAGCTGCCATGCATGAAGTGGAGAATTATCGTCTTCGCCCACCTAACCTCAAGATCAGATGAGAACTTAGTAATATATTCGCCCCCTTCGGAAAGATAAATTGTACTTGTTGCGAATCTGATGAATCCTTCTCCGTTGCCCATCACATATACTGAACCTGTTTCGTCGATCTTCAATTTTATTCCAACAGAATTGATCGCCGAGGAATCCGTTTGGAATGTTTTTAGAAGATGCAAGGAAGTATCAAGCTTTATGACATAAGTCTTGAAGTTGCCTGATGCGTTAAAAGTTGATTCTTCCAGAGTAAACGAATTTGCAAATGTTCCGGCTACGAATAAATCATTGTTATATAAAGCCAAGGAGTATGCGGATTCAGGGCTGGCACTTCCGTAAGAGATGTGGTTAATATAGCCTCCGTTCTCATCCAACTTGCCGACAATGGCATCCCTTGCTCCATTTGAAACTATTCTTGTCTCATCAATAAAAATGGTATCAGCAAAACTTCCGGAAAAATAGATCTGATTCGATTGATCCATAATTGCTTCTTCAATTCGAAGTCCGGGGTATTGTCTTTTCCAGAGTGTATCGCCAGTGGGTGAACAAAAAATCAGAGTGGAGTTATAAGAAGAGGTTGATACTGATGTGCAATTGATCAAAAAATTACCCTGAACGCTTTTTGACAGTTGCACCTTGCTAAAGACGGAATTGTTATAATTCAAAGCTTTCATCCAGTCCCACGTCTGTGCGCGGTAATTTGATAATCCGAGAAATAATAAAGTGAGAAGTAAGATTATCTTTTTACTCATTTTGAGGGTGTATTTAATGCATTCGTGGATACTTGGTAGTTCAGGCCCTTCATTTCCTTAAACAAAGATAATTTGCATATTGTGCTAAGGGCCCTGATTTTCGGCAAGAACCATTAAGGAATAGCCGATAAACACAATTTAACACTCGCTAATTCAGGATGATCTTTTGTTTTGGTACTGTGCTACCTACTTCCACAAAATAGATTCCTTTAGACATTCCGGAAATGTCGAGTTGCTGGTTTGTTGCATTGGCGAGATTCTGTTTCTTTACACAATTGCCAAAAACGTCGAATATGCAGATTTCTGCTTCGTTTTGGCTAACCTGAGTTTTAGAAAATTCTAATGTGAAATTGCCTTCCGTTGGATTCGGATATATTTTTAAAGGTTCTTCAGCAGGCTCTGAGACAACTGTCGCTAGCCCCGTTCTTACATATTTTCCCACAAATGGAACGTTAATATCTGTTCCCGCATAAAAGCTGAAGGGGCTGATGCATTGAATTGATGTGATGTCTTTTGGTGAGATGCTGGTCGTATCGACAGGATCTCCAGGATCAATCAGCGCTAGCGTTAGTGTTCCTGTTTTGTTGTAGGCTGGAATTCCATAAGAAATTTCATAAAGACCATAAAATATTTTTCCGAAGGCAATGTCGTAACCCAAGCTCGAGGCAGTAAAAGACCGAGAACTTTTAACGCCTGCGCTTGTCCAACGGTGAATTCTGTAACTCGTACCAAATGACGACCAAATATATTCTTTCATGTAGGCCGAGTCAGCATACGATTGAAGATCGGAATTCGTGTTATGGGACACTCCCGGGTAATCCAGGTAATCGCTCCACAAAACGTTTCTCGAAGTATCCATAAAGAAAATATGCTTTCCTGATGAAGCTGAAAATTGATAACCGTTAATTTCAGCCAATCCTCCGGAAGTTACAATGGTAGCGTATATATTACCTGAAGTAGTTTCTTCCAACTCTTTAACATAAGACTCACCGGAAGATGTATACATCGTACTTTTTTCCGCCCAAATCAGATTTTGATTTTCGTCTGTTTTTAAAATGAATGCATTAAAAAAAGAATCACCGGCAATTGAGTCACCGTTGATGTCAAATGCACCAGTGAATCCGCCGCCAATCAGATATTCTCCAGTCAGGTTAATAAATAGATCGCAGGCAAAGGTTCGTGTAGTGCTACCGTAAGCGTTTGCGCTTATTAAAACTGAGGTGGGAGACAATTTTAGAATAAAAAAACTTTGAGTTCCGTGTGGGGTCAAAGTGTCTGAATCGACAATGAATTGAGCTGTGAAGTTGCCGACAAGAACAAGATTGTTCGCGTTATCCATTTGATAACCGGTGACGAAAGCATTGCCGGTTATGTTTCTTGTCCATATCGGATTTCCGTAAAGATCTATTTTTTCAATTACGAAGTTTGGAAAATGATTCGTGATTACATATAGATTATCATCCGAGTCCTTTAAAATATTAGAAGAACCGGAAGCATTCGTCCACTCCCAGCCTTGTGCCTGAAGGTTAGTTATCGGCAGAATCGCGAATGCGAAAAGCAAGATTGCATTTTTCATGATGGATTAGTTTAAGATAATCTTTTGTTTAGGTCCTGCACTTCCCACTTCCACAAAATAGATTCCTTTGGCCATTCCGGAGATGTCGATTTGCTGGTTTGCAGCATTTGCTAAATTTTGCTGTATGACGCAGTTACCCAGAACATCGAATACACATACCTTGTCATTTGCTTGAATATGGATAGGATCCTGCAATTGTAATGTAAACTGTCCGCTGCCCGGATTCGGGAAGATGCTGAAAGAAAACAATTCGTTTTCGGCGACAGGAGTTGCTAATCCCTTATTGAATTTGCCGGCAAAATAAGTGCTTCCCGATGCGATTCCTCCGATGTAAAAAGTGTTGGTGTCGAGCACTTCCATGTTGTCGTAAATCCCGTCGCTTGAGGGGAAATTTACATGCATTCCTCCGGCCGGAGAAAGGTCTGTCGCTAAACTTCCTATCAAACCATCAGTGTACATCAAGGCATAAAAGATTTTACCGTCTGAAACTTTGTAAGCAAATTGTTTGGCTCCCATTGACTGGTGAGTGACTGCGCCGGTATCGTCCATCATGTAGATGCTGGAACCGGAAACATGGGGAGCATGAAGAAACTCTCTTACATACACTGTGTCTCCGATGGTCTGCAAATCACTGAACGATTCAAAACCAATCGGTGGATAGCAAACGTAATTCTCCCAGTTGAGGTCCCTCAAATTATTCAGCTGAAGGATGTACTGCCCCGTCCCGTCAAACTGATAACCTTTATATTCGACTAAACCGCCCTCCATTTCTATCATCGCGTATATCTTTCCGGATGCGGTTTCTACCACTTCCTTAACATACGATTCTCCGCTTGCGGTATACATTTGTCCCCTTTCCGACCATAACAGATTTTGGTTGCTGTCGGTTTTAAGGATAAAAAAATTGAGCAGTGTATCCCCATTGATCCAAGTTCCATTCACATCAAAATTCCCTTTGAAGGCGCCACCTACTAGAAAGTCGCCCGCCGCTGTAATGCATAGGTCCTTAGCGTAAGTTTCACTCGTGCTTCCATACACATTCGCTGATAATAAAATGGATGCCGGCGACATTTTTAAAATGAAAAAGCTTTGTGTCCCATTCGGATCCATGATATTACCGTCGATCGTAGTCGTTGATGTTAAGTTTCCGACAAGTACGAGGTTATTCAGCTGATCGACCTTATAAGCAGAAACAACCGCGTTGCCTGTTCCGGTCTTTGTCCATTGAATAGATCCGCTGGAACTTCTCTTCGCAATGGTGAACCCCGCCGCCTGATTGGAGATCACATACAGATCATTGTTGTTGTCCTTCAAAATACAGGATGCGTTCTCCGTGTTCCTCCATTCCCAGCCTTGTGCATAGAAGTTTGTTATCGATAGAGTCACGAATGTGAAAAGTAAGATTGCCTTTTTCATGATAGATCAGTTTAAAATGATTTTCTTATTTATTTTTTCGTTCCCGATCTCCACTTCAATGAAATAAATTCCTTTTGCCATATCGGAAATGTCCATCTGTTGATTTGCTGCACTGCTCAACTCTTGTCGCTTTATGCAATTTCCATAAACATCGAAGATGCAAATATTGGATTGTGTAACTAATTTAGCGTTTGCCAGAATTTCTAATGTTAATCGACCTTGTGTTGGATTGGGATAAGCACTGATATGAAAATTAGAATCTATCATTTGAACGTTTGTAGTCGTCGCAGCTGCTCTCAGGTATTTCCCTGCTTTTGGCGCGCTGACACACATACCTGCATAAAAAGTAGTTGCGTCCACATATTGAAACTCATCGATGTACTCGGGTAAAATACCGCAGGAGTCAATTGGGTCGCCGGAGTCATCCAGGTCAATAGTAAGACTGCCTATCTTGTTGTGTGCCGTAATTTCGGGAGAACTGGAATAAAGTCCGTAATAGATTTTCCCGTCGGCGACATCGTATCCGAATGTTTTGGTGTCGGGAAAATCTTTTTCGGTTTTTGTTCCCGAACACAACCACCGGTAAATTTTATGCGAGTCTCCGCTTGCCGACCAGCTATGCTCTTTCATGAAAGCTATGTTGCCGGAAGTTTGGAGGTCGGAAATCACACTCGCGGAAGAGCCCGGAGTGTTCAGGTATTCCAACCAGAAAACATGCCTGGAATCATCCATTACACAAATGTATTTTCCATAGGTCGGATAAAAGTGCTGTCCGTTGATGTCGGCCAATCCGTTTACCATTGTTAGAACTGCGTAAATATTTCCGCTTGGCGTCTCTTCTATCTCGTCGAAAAATGCTTCACCGCTCGGAGTAAATATGGTTGTTTTTTCAGCCCAGAGTAAATTTTGAGTAGCATCCATTTTTATAAAAAAGCCATT
>JBKJQG010000295.1:0-15525 GCA_046594925.1 Bacteroidia bacterium | reverse complement strand
CGACGGCATTTCCACTACAGCAAGCATGCCAGTTCTGACCGACATTGAAATTTTAGCCGGCGACAGCATGTATGTCTTTGTGCAAGTATATGTGAATCCATCGGGTTCTTTGCCTGTTCTCATAAAAGATTCCATCATTTTTGAAACAAACGGGAATATTCAAGACATAAAATTGCTAGCTATAGGGCAAGATGTATACTTGCATAAGCCGTTGCCGGGCAAATTTTATTCCATCATTTCTTCTTTTTCCGGACTCGATACAACCTTACCAAATGATAAACCACATCTTGTATTTGGTTATATCGTGGTGGACTCTGCAAGGAAAGTGATACTCCAGGCTGGCACGAAGTTCTATATGCACAACCATTCAGTCTTATGGGTTTACAGGGATGGGACATTGGAAATAGACGGCAGCTTAGGAAATGAAGTTACCTTTCAAGGTGACCGACTCGAACCCGAATACAGCGAAATACCGGGACAATGGGGAAAGATCTGGTTCTCGAAGTTGAGCAAAAACAATATTATCGACTATGCAGTCATTAAAAACGGACAAATTGGAATTCAATGTGATACCGTTGCCTCACTTACTACTCCTACTCTTCGCATGTCCAATACCATTGTGAAGAACATGTCGGCAGCGGCTTTGTTCGGACAAGGTGCTCATATCAGAGCAGTAAATTGTGTTTTTGCAAACTGCGGACAATATGTGGCGGCACTTACCATTGGCGGGAAATACCGGTTTGAACATTGCACGTTTGCAAATTACTGGAGTTACAATACCCGTTCAACAGAACTACTTGCAATCAGTAATCATTATACTTCTGTGGGAGGTGCAGATATTGTCAGAAGTCTGGATAGCTGTTATTTTGGCAACTGCATTATTTACGGAGCAAACGATGATGAACTTTTATTGGATTCAGCAGCTGTGGGCCCTGGAAGTTTCTCTTACAAATTTGATTATTGCGACATCAGAACATCCCGATCTTTCGATGCATTTCATTACGTTACTTGTTTGAAAGTCGATCCGCAATTTTCGGATGCGGGCATTAACAATTACAAACTGAGCATAACTTCCCCTTTACTTGATCAAGGGAATCCCTCCATAGTTGTTCCCTTCGACATTGTAAATCAAGCGCGACCTGTTGGAATTGCGCCGGACCCAGGGGCTTACGAGCGCCCATAAAAAAATCCCATCACGAGGCAATGCTCCTGATGGGATTTTATATTTAATGATTCTTACAAGAACCTCACACTGGCACGTTTTGAATTTTTGTTCTTAAAGATTCCTCTGTATTGAAGGTATATTTCAAAACCTCCGACAGATTTTGAAGTCGGTGTTAATTTAGAAGCAGTCACTTCATAAGCAGCGCCAAAGCCAAACTCCTTCACTTCATAGCGAAAAGTCACGTAAACCGCGTCTCTGAAGCGATAGAACACTCCGAAGTAAACAGCTTTGTCGGTTTGATTATCCGTATAACGAGATGCTTCTTCGAGAACATATTTCACATTCAATCCACCGTTCAGTAACAAAGATGAACCTTGCTGATAAGCGACTAAGCTAGGAAGCAAAGTCGTGTTGCTGGTCTCACTTAATTTATAAGCGATGTTCCACTGCACTCCGATCTTCGGGATCAGGCGTTCTGCTCTTCCGAGGATGCTGTAACGCGGAGCTGTGAAATGATGAAAAGAGAATCCCAGTGCGCTTCTAAACAAGTGATTTGTGCGGAAGTTCCATACAAGGCCGGTCGACATGTCAAGGAAGCCCGTTCCTCCTCCACCTTCCGCTACTCCAAAACTCGGATCGTAAGTGCCGGAAACCGGATTGTATTGACTATCCCATTTCACGCCACCCAATGCAACAGAACGAATGTTGTAACCAATGGTATACCCCAGAGTGATGTTGTGTTTTTGACGGCCGCCAATGAATTTTGTGTACGACGCAACAGCATTGAAAGATTGCGTCTTCAAATGAAAAGGTCCGTCGTTGTCGCTTGTAATGTTCAAGCCCGCTGCGAAAAAATCATCACTCAGCATTCTCTTTTTAAAAATCGGACCGTCCAGTGCAATGTTGAATGTTTTGTAGGGATTCGTTATCGTGAACCATTGCATACGGTACAAAGTATAGGCTCTTAGATCGTAATTGATGGCCCCGCAATTTCCCGGATTGGCATTCAATGGCGCTAAGTAAAACTGTGAGAAATGGAGATCTTGTCCAAAAGCTAAAGAGCTAAAACCTAAAGCAGCGATCAACGTAATTTTTTTTATCATATCTTTTTTCTTTGAAAAAAATTATCTTTTTAAAAACACAATCATTTACCTGGCCAACAGAATAGCTCCATGCTCCGTGGCTTCACTGCCATCACAGTAGACGACGACCAAATCATAAACAAAAACGTTGTTATTCATTCTCAAGCCGATCAGTTTTCCATCCCAGCCTTTTGAAGGATCCGTGGTTTCAAAAACTTTCTCGCCTATTCTGTCGAAGATCTTAAGGCTTATGTAATCGATTCCTCTTCCATGCACTTGAATCACGTCGTTGATACCGTCATCGTTCGGAGAAAAACCGGTCGGCATGTAATAAGTAAAAATATTCTCAACAACGACTGTTGTTGTTTCAGAATCGGTGCAGCCAGCAGGACTTGTATAAGTTACTGTATAATCGGTCGTCACCGTCGGCGAAACCGTTACTTCAGGTCCTGAAGAACTTCCTGAAGACCATTGATAAGTTCCATCACTAGGATTTGCATAAAGCGTGGTCGATTCGCAGGCATTGATGACCAGGTTTCCGGAAATGGTCACAGTCACCGGCGCACCCACTGTTATGTAGCCAACAATCGTCAAAGTGTCTGATCCATCTGCGTTGCTAGCGATCAAAGTAACATCATAAGAACCGTTAGCAGTGTAACAGATGTTGGTTGGATTCTGTGCCGTTGATGAAGTGACTGTAGCAAAAGGAAACAGCCAGAGCCAAGACGTTGGAGAATTCGTGCTCAGATCTGTGAAGTTGACACAAGGCGGAGGCGTTGTGGAACAAAAAATGGTCTGGTTCGCTGTAAAGTTTGCAACCGGAGGATCGCAGCTATTAACAACCATCGTTAAAGTGTTTGAAGTTGCCGGAGAACCGGTCACACAAGAAGCAGTCGATGTCATAATAACTGTAATGACATCTCCGTTAGACAAAGCCGTTGAGGAAAAGTTAGGTGAATTCGTTCCGGCATTCACACCGTTTACTTGCCATTGATAACTAGGCGTTCCTCCATTTGTAGGAGTAGCAGTAAATGAAGCCGGGTCGCCCTGACAAATGGTTGTAGTCCCTGCAATAGAAACAGAAGCCGCTACAGTTGGATTTACGGTAATAGTAATTGAATTAGATGTTGCAGGAGAACCAGTTGCACAGCTTAAAGAAGAAGTCATGATCACGGTCACCACATCACCGTTGGCTAAAGTTGTTGTAGCAAACGTTGCAGAAGTTGCCCCACCCACATTCGTTCCATTGATCTGCCATTGATAACTTGGTGTTGCTCCTCCATTTGTAGGTGTAGCAGTAAAAGTTACCAGATCACCGGCACAAATGGTTATCGCACTTGCAGCAATACTGACAGAAGCAGGAACGGCAGAAACCACCGAAATGGTAATTGAGTTGGATGTAGCCGGAGAACCTGTTGCACAGCTCAAAGATGAAGTCATGATCACCGTTATTACATCTCCGTTCACTAAAGTGGAAGTAGTAAATATAGAGGAAGTTGCACCGCCCACATTGGTTCCGTTCACTTGCCATTGATAAGTCGGTGTTGCTCCACCGTTAGTTGGTGTAGCCGTGAATGTCACTGCATCTCCTGCACAAATAGTTGAACCTGTTGACGTGATGCTGACAGATGCTGCGACTGATGAAGATACCGTGATTGTTATCGAATTGGATGTAACAGTTGCTGGTGAGGCACAAGTAGCGTTAGAAGTCATGATTACTGTCACGACATCTCCGTTTACCAAAGTCGTTGTTCCAAAAGTTGAAGAAGTCGCGCCGCCCACATTTGTTCCGTTCACCTGCCATTGATAGGTTGGTGTTGTTCCGCCATTTGTTGGAGTAGCAGTAAATGTTACAAGGTCGCCAGCACAGATAGTCGAACCGGTTGAAGTAATGCTAACGGAAGGAACAACTACCGGATTTACAACCATGGTGATGGCCGGAGAAGTTGCTGTTGTTGGTGAAGCACAAGAAGCGGTAGAAGTCATGATCACTGTAACGACATCTCCATTGGCTAAAGTTGTAGTTGTAAAAGTTGAAGAAGTTGCACCGCCCACATTGGTTCCGTTCACTTGCCATTGATAAGTCGGTACTCCGCCGTTGGTCGGAGTCGCAGTAAACGTGACGGAAGTTCCAGCACAGATAGCTCCAGCCGGAACCGCTGCAATGCTTACCGATGGGGTTACAGCGGCATTGATAGTAAAGTTTGCGCCGTTATCAGTACCTGTAATGGCGGGAGTTGAACTAACTACTCTAACTCTGTATCCTGCTCCTGTTGGTGTTCCGCAAGGAATCGTAGATGCAATCACCCCTACGTTGGCTGTACTAGCCAGCGTCCCGATCGAAACCGGTGCTGCAAAACTTCCGGCAGCGTTCGACAACTGAGCGGTATAAATATTTCCTGCAGTGAATGTTCCCGTGCTGGTGAAAGGAACGTTCATTGTTGCGCAAGCACAGAAGGGTCCTGTAACATTTCCTGTTGTAATGGTATTCGTAGTAGGCACGGTCAATGTAACATCGTCGACAGCAAAGGAGGGATCTGCTCCCGCACCATCATCATTATTTGTCCAGTTAAATCCAATCTTCACGTTCGGATTGCCGTTTGCACTTGCTGGCAAGGCAATCGAAAATGCGGTCCAAAGTCCTTGCGGAGCACAAGACCCGAAAAGTGTTTTCGGAAGTGTACTGATCTGTGCCCAGGTTGCGCCGTCGAAATACCACAACGTAGCATCGTCTATTGCGCCCTGACCATTTTCGATGTAGTTGAAAGCTAATGTAATTCCTGAATAGGGGGTACAATTAATGGTCGGCGACTCTGCTCTCAAATTGGCTTCCACACATATAATGAATCCGCAAAATCCGCCTATCTCATAAGCTGCTCCGACATCTCCTACCCAAAACGGACTGGAGCTTACGTGCAAAGAAGCATCTGATCCGCAACCCGTGCCGCAAGATCCTGCAGCATTTCCATTCTCTGCACAACTGATGTACCATTCGCTACCTTCTGCGCCATTTGTCCCGGTGCTTGCAACTGTCCACGGTCCATTTGGCCCGGTGGTGTATGATGCGGCTCCGCAATTGGCTGTACATCCGTTACTGAATGTTTCCGTCCAGAACGTCTGTGCTTTTGAATTCAGCGAAATAAAAGCAAAAAGAAAAGTCATAAAAACACATGCTTTTATAACCCGACAGTTTACACTAAGTCCGAAATAAGTATTTTTTTTCATACGCTGTTTTCGTTGGAATTGAGCATCCTTAATTAATAGGATAGCAAGTTATGAATTTAATGCAGAATAGCTTAAGTTTTCCAGTATTTATGGGATTTTTTTGACACAAGCAGGAGCGTGATTTAGAGCACAATTTTGCGGACAATCAGTTTACCTTGGGCTGCGATATTTAGAAGATAAAGCCCTTTCGGAAGGTCTTGAACAGGAACGACGATTTTTTGCTGCCCTTTGTCTGCTTTTTCATCGCCCAAAAACACCCTTTTCCCCTCTACAGAATACAATTCAATGTGAATGGAAATATCAGCGGGGCAATTTAGAGTGAGTTCCAGTAAACCGGACGAGCAATAACAATTAACAAGTTCAAGTTCCGGTGCAGAAATGTCAACCATCTCTATGCTGCTGTATGTAAAGTCGCCGTTGTAATCGGTTTGTTTTAATCGGTAGTAGGAGATTCCCGGAAACGGATAATGATCCAGAGTAGTATACGACAATAGCTGTGAACTATTGCCGGCACCGGTCACCTGAGTTATCTCGGAAAAAGAAATAGCATCTGTTGAACGTTCGACGGTAAAATAGTCGTTGTTGATCTCCGTTGCTGTGATCCAGTTCAGCGCAACCTTTTTTTCTGAAGTATACTTCGCTTCAAAACTGATCAACTCAATGGGCGTGGGAGTGAGAACAGCATTTATCGTAACATCATCCGTAGCAAAGGAAGGATCGCTTCCTAACGAATTGTTATTGCTTTGCCATGTGAATCCTACTCTAAGAGTTGTGATCCCCGCACAACTCACAGGCATGTTCCAGGTAATGTGAGTCCAAAGTCCCTGAGCTCCGCAAAGCTGAGACTTTAAATTATTGATATCGCCTCCAGTTCCCATAGCAGGATTCGCGGAGGTTGGTGCCCCGGTCGGAATTATCCAGGTTGATCCCCCGTTGATGCTATAGACAAAATAGGCTCTATCCGTTGTCCCTTCTCCACCTCCGATAAAATCGAATTCAGCAACTACATTCGTATAGCCTGTTGTATTAATATTCGGTGAAGAAATCCTGCGGTTGGTGTTTACATCCGATAAATAAGCAGCTCCGCTTGCAAATGCTGTGGCCCCCATATAAAGAGAGCCGTCGCCTACACCGGCAGTTCCACAGGTATTCGCCGACATACCGGATTCGGAATCGCTAACCTGCCAGATATTGCTGATCCCGAATGTAGAACCATTTCCCCAAGGTGCGGCAAGATTCGTAACTGTCCAGCCACTTGCCAAGAGTGTTCCGCTGAAAGGTTGAGTGTAGACCGTTGAGCTTTGTGCTTTGGCCGAAAGGGAAAACAAAACAACGAAACACATTCCTAACAGCTTGCTGAAAAAAGCAAACGATCTGGGTGGCAGAGTGTGGAATGAATGTTTCGTTGTCATGTATTTCCCCGTTTCTAAACTAATAATGAAACAAATGTCGGCCCTCCCCTGCCCGATTCAATTTCAAATACGGCTTTATTATACTAAGTCTAATTTACTATATATCAAATTTTTACTATATTTGATAGTATCATAATGAATTAATCATCCTTTTTCATGATAGCATCTGACGAGCTTCACAAGCTCATAAAATCATTATCGCAGTCCGAAAAACGCTTCTTCAAGATCTATGCATCAAGGCATGTGATCGGGGAGCAGAATAATTACGTGCAGCTGTTTGATGCGATTGCCATGCAAAAAAATTATGATGAAGTGGCCATAAAAAAAAAGTTTGAAGGCGCATCTTTCATGCAACGTTTTGCGGCGGTTAAGAATTACTTGCACGGACTGATCCTAAAAAGCATGCGGAATTTTCATTCGGGCACGACCATCGACATTGAATTGAAAGAAATGCTCATCGACATTGATTTTCTTTATCAAAAAGGACTGTACAAACAATGTCAGAAGCTCCACGAAAAAGCGGAACGCCTCGCACACGAAACCGATAAAAAAACAAGGCTGCTCGATATCCTGGAATGGAAAGCAAAATTGTTGCAGGCAACCAACAGGGATTTTGACCAGGAAAATTTCCATAAGAATGTGTTCATGGAGGAAGACGAGATCCTAAGCAGTATCCGGCTCACACTGGAACTAAAGAGTGATGTGTTAGGTGTTTTCACTATGATCCGCAAGCAAGGATTCGCGCGCTCGAAGCAGGATCTAGAAAGGATCTTTGAGGTAGTGAGGAAATATGGAAAATTGCATTACGAGCAACTGAATTTTAACGACAAATATTATCTCAACTACATCAACACAGTTTATTACACGTCTTCCGGTAATTTTGAAAAAAGTTATTTCTTCACAAAAAGAAATGTCGATTTGCTGGACTCTGTTCCGCAGAAATTAAGAGCAGAAGAATTCGAGAAGGACATTGTGTCGCTGAACAATCTGGTAGTAAACCTCATAAACTTAAAGAAGAATCACGAGATCAAGCCCTATCTTGAAAAGATCCGCTCGTTGGCAACGCACAACATCCGTGAAAACGTGTTGCTCTGGGTCACGTCCTACAAGTTGGTTCTCGGAGTGACCATCCGCGCCTGCGACTATGACCAAGCTGCAAAAATCGTGGAAGAGATTGATCAGGGGATTGGTTTTTATAGCGACAAGATCCCCTCTGCGGATATTTCACTTTTCAAATTCAACATGGCCATCGTGCATTTTGTCAACCGCAACCATTCGAAAGCGATCAAGACCTTGAACGAGATCATCAATGAACACGACCTTTCACTGAGGGACGACATCCAGAGTTTTGCAAGAATCATTCGCTTAATCGTGTTCTGGGAAAAAGGAGAAGAAGAACTTTTGCCTTATGCAACACTTTCAACCTATCGCTTTCTTTACAAAAGGAAGAAGCTTTATAAATTTGAAGCGACGGTTCTTGCTTTCATCCGTGAAAAAATTCCTCACATCAATACCAGCGGAAAATTAAAAGCAGCATTTATTGAATTGAAAGACCAGCTGGAAAAGCAGTTGCAGGACCCTTTGGAGAGAAAAGCATTGGATTATTTTGATTTCACTACCTGGATAGAAAGCAAGATCACTAAAAAAGATTTTAGGACTTTGTCGCTTGAGAAACTTGTTAAGTGATGGGGTGATGAAGTGATGGGGTGATGAAGTGATGGGGTGATGGGGTGATGGGGTGATGAAGGAAGGGAAGATTTGTGAATGAGGATGGAGATAAATGGGCTTCTGCCTGCCGGCAGGTATGAAGTCGAAGGATGGATTCTGCTGAGTAATGATGTTTGTTTACAAACGAAAAAGCTGAAGCAAAACTGAAATATTAATTCACTAAAAAAGTACGATCGGTGATGAAGGGTGAAGCATTAGTTTACTTGCAGCGTGAGATCGGTTATCAACTTTAGGACAAATTCCAGTTGTTGTTCTCTCGAGAGATCTGTATTATCTAACACTATGGCGTCTTCGGCTTGGGTCAGTGGGTTTTCTTTACGGTGTGTATCTTCGTGATCGCGGTAGATGAGGTTGGATTTTACGTCGCTGAAAGAGATGTGTTGTCCTTTGGAAGACAATTCATCAAACCTTCGCTGGGTCCGGATGTCGGTATCAGCCGTCATGAAAAGTTTCAATTCTGCATTTGGAAAAACATTGGTTCCAATGTCTCGCCCATCCATTACAATGCCTTTGTTCTTCCCCAATTTACGCTGAATAGCGATCATCTTAACGCGCACATCGTGTATCGCACTAACCTTGCTCACGTTCTCCGAAACGATCATTTGGCGGATCTCCTTTTCTACGTTTTCTCCGTTAAGAAATGTTTCAGATGATTTGCTGTTGGGGTTGAATTGAAAAGTAAGATGGATCTCATCCAGTAAACGGATGATGTCGTTTTCCTGAAAACTATGATCCTTGATGACTCCTTTTCTCAGCGCATACAGGGTTACGCAGCGGTACATCGCACCGGAATCCACGTAAGCATACCCGAGCTTAGAAGCTAAAGCTTTTGCCAGTGTGCTTTTCCCGCAGGAAGAATATCCGTCAATTGCAATGGTGATCTTGGTCATAAAGAAAACATCCTTTGACACAAATTTACTGATAATTCTTCAATAAAATTATTGAGTGGCGGCTGCGGGAGATTTAAATTTTTTGCCGTAGAAACTATTCAGGTCCATGCTCACCGAAAAGTTATTGCTTGGTCCGGCCAAATGATATACAGCACGGCCATAACTGATATGAAATTTATAGATCCGGAAGCCGAAACCGAAGGAAAATCCGGTAGCTCCTCTTTTTTCAGGAATCTTGAGTTCTTTTCTGCGCTGGTAGTTATAACCGGCTCTGAGGAAGAAATTCTTGGTGAGGATAAATTCGCCCCCGATGACCATGTGACGCATAAATTTATCGCCCCAGATCTTTCCTCTGTTTTGTTTGATAGGTTCTCCGGTTAAAGGATCTTCTGTTAAAGGAGGATTGGCCGGATCCAGGTAAGTCAAGTCCCATTTTTCCAGGTTCTCATAAACCAGCGAGAAGCGGAAAGGAACGTGCTTTGGTTTTTTCGACAATCCGATCTGGATCTCAAAAGGAAGTTCTTCTCGATTGCCTTCCACATAAGGTTTCCATTGGCGTCCGATGTTCTTAACAACCAAAGCTGCAGCAAATCCGTTGGAGGGGCGGACATAAGTAGCACCCAGATCTATGGCGGAACCCAAGGATGTATAGGATTCCAAATGGGAATAAATGGTCTTGAGTGTGGCTCCTACAGTAAGATTTGTGTCGATGATGGATTTTGCAAAGGCTAAGTTGAAACTCATTTCATTTGCTCCGAAGGTTCCATCGGTAACCCCGGTATTGTCGGCCCGGATGAATTTTCCGTAATCCAGGTAATGAATGCCTGCACTGAAATTTCCGACATCTTTGACGTGTTTTGCGTAAGCAACGTAACCGTAATTGATGTCAGCAAAGTAATTGATATAGCTCAATGCCACGTTATTGCTCATCGAATCGGATAGCAAGGACGGATTGATAAGGGAAACATTGAGGTCATTGTCCTTTATGCCAATGATGTTCCCTCCAAGGGCAGAAACCCTAGCAGAGATAGGCAAATTCAAGAACTCGTAGGTATTGTTCCCTCCAACCTGAGCGGCTGCAGGAAAGGTTAAAACGATCGTTATCAGCAGGAATAGTAAGCGTCTGATCTTCATTAACACAAATATAACTAAAATTATCCGTGTTTTAAACGAGAAAATACGGGGTTTATTGTGGCTATTTCTTCTTCCCTTCTTCTGGAAGCGAAAGATCAACAGGATTCTCCACTTTTTCCTTCAACAAAGCCATTTTCACGACATCAATCATTTTTTCCACATAATAGAATTTCAGGTCTTTTATGTAGTCTTTTTTGATGTCCTCAATGTCCTTTTTATTGTCAGCACTCAGAATAATCTCCTTTATCCCCGCACGTTTAGCTGCAAGGATCTTTTCTTTGATACCTCCCACCGACAATACTCTTCCGCGCAAAGTGATTTCACCGGTCATTGCCAGTTTTTCTTTCACTTTCCTCTGTGTAAAAGCAGATGCAATGGCGGTTAACATGGTTATTCCGGCGCTCGGACCGTCTTTAGGAGTGGCTCCTTCGGGAACATGGATGTGAACATTCCATTTGTCAAACACTTCAGGTTTCAATCCCAAAATAGTGCTGTGTGATTTCAAATACTCCAGAGCAATGATGGCTGACTCTTTCATCACTTCTCCCAAATTCCCTGTCAGCGTTAGCTTCCCTGTCCCCCTGGTGATGCTTGTTTCAATAAACAAGATGTCTCCGCCAACACTTGTCCAAGCTAATCCTGTCACCACTCCGGCAACATCGTTTCCCTGGTACCGGTCTTTTGCATGTGCCGGTCCCAAAACTTTCAGGAGATCTTTTTCCGTAACATCCACATTGTACTTATGCCCGATAGCGATCGATTTGGCAGCGTTTCTCACTACTTTAGCGATCACCTTTTCCATTCCTCTCACTCCGCTTTCGCGGGTATAATTTTCAATGATGTATTCAATCACTTCTTTTTTCAATGTCAGCTGATCTTTTTTCAAGCCCTGTTCTTCTAACTGTTTAGGGATCAAATGGCGTTTTGCGATCTCCATTTTTTCCTCGATGGTATACCCCGTGATCTCAATCATCTCCATCCTGTCGCGCAAAGCGGGCTGAATGGTGCTGAGGGAATTAGCCGTTGCTATGAACATCACATTCGACAGATCGTAATCCATCTCCAGGTAATTGTCATAAAAGGAATTGTTCTGCTCCGGATCCAACACTTCCAACAAAGCGGATGATGGATCTCCATGGAAATCATTTCCTACTTTATCGATCTCATCGAGTATAAAAACAGGATTGGATGAACCGGATTTTTTTATGTTCTGCAGAACCCGACCAGGCATGGCACCAATGTATGTCTTGCGGTGACCGCGGATCTCGGCTTCGTCTTTTAATCCACCAAGGCTCATGCGCACGTATTTTCTTCCAAGACTCTCTGCAATGCTTTTTCCCAAGGATGTTTTTCCGACTCCGGGAGGGCCATATAAACAAAGAATGGGCGATTTCATGTTCCCTTTTAATTTCAATACAGCCAAATGCTCAAGGATACGTTCTTTCACATTGTCCATCCCGAAATGATCTTTATTCAAAACTTTTTCAGCACGTTTCAGATCAAAATTATCGGTTGTATTCTCATCCCAGGGCAGATCCAGCATTACTTCGAGGTAATTCGTTTGGATGGAATATTCTGCTGCGTTCGGATTCATGCGTTCAAGCTTTCCTATGGCTTTGTCAAAGGATAGTCCAACTGCCTTGCTCCAAATTTTAGTCGCAGCACGAACTTTCATTTCCTGTATGTCTTGTGTATTGTTATTCTCCCCTAATTCTTCCTGGATGGTCTTCATCTGCTGATGCAGGAAGTAATCGCGTTGTTGTTTGTCGAGATCCACTTTCACTTTCGACTGGATCTGATTTTTCAGTTCCAGCATCTGAAGTTCCTTAGTGAGGTTGGTCAGCACCATCGTGGCGCGTTCTTTCAGGTCTATCACTTCCAGCATTTTCTGCTTCTCCTCTACCGGCGCATTCATGTTGGAAGAAATAAAATTGATGAGGAAAGAAGGGCTTTCGATATTTTTTAGTGCAAATCCGGCCTCACTAGGAATGTGTGGGCTTTGTTTAACGATCTGAAGGGCAAGATCTTTTAATGAGGAAACCAAAGCATCGAATTCTTTGTCTTCTTTCAATGGGCGTACATCTGCAACTCCGCTGATTGCGGCTTTCATGTATGGCTGTGTCTGCTTGATCTCTTTAAGTTCAAAGCGCTTTTTTCCCTGAATGATCACGGTTGTATTTCCATCGGGCATTCTAAGCATTTTGATGATCTGCGCCACTGTACCGATCTTATTCAAGTCTTCGTCGGTAGGATCTTCCACCGAATCATTCTTTTGTGCCACTACTCCGATGATCTTGTCGCCCTTATAAGCGTCGCGGATCAGGTTAATGGATTTATCCCTGCCAACTGTAATCGGAATTACGACTCCGGGAAACAAAACGGTGTTGCGGAGAGGCAATATTGACAGTTCATCAGGTACCTTTTCGGAGTTCATCTGGTCCTCATCTTCCGAGGAAAGCAAGGGTATGAATTCCGTGTCTTCGTCCATTATGTTATCGCGAAGCATTGGTACTAAGCCGTTTAAATCAAAATCATCTGCCATATCGTGAGTAGGATTAAGTCTTTTTTACTAAAATATACCTTCTTATTTTCAATTGCTATGCCATCGGGGGAATCGGGACAAAATGACATTACGCATAACCTGCAGGCAGGCGAATAATGTGAATGTTACGAAACTGTTTGGCAAAGGGGTAGCGCGAAATTATTTCTCAGCCCGCATTTTTGCCAGATAGTAGATGTTGATGCCTACAATAGCAGTGTTTGTAAAAATAATCGGGATGGAGTTATTGATGAGCACTCCATAAATAATGAACAGAAAACAACCGATCGAATTGATGATCCGCAACGCCTTCATGTTTTTCATTAAAAATGAAATAAGGATCACGACCGAAGCTACGTATCCAATTATTTCCGTGTAACCAAATTTTGTTTCCATGTTTTTTATTTTCTGTATTTCTCTGTGAGTTCAAAAATATGACTCAAGATCTGTTGTTCCGTTTCATTGAATTCCATTCCACGTCTTTCCATCACACGGGCGGCGACTTCAAAAGCATCCGTTGTTTTGTAAGTGCTGAATCCAGCGGCGCCACCCCAGGAAAAAGAGGGAACAAAATTGCGCGGAAATCCGGAGCCAAAAATGTTGGCATTCACACCCACCACCGTTCCGGTATTAAACATCGTATTGATACCACATTTACTGTGGTCACCCATGATCAATCCGCAAAAAGTTAAGCCTGTATTTACAAAACGTTCTTTCCCATAGTTCCACAATTTCACTTGCGCATAATTGTTCTTCAGGTTGGAATTGTTACTGTCGGCACCAATATTACACCATTCACCCAAAACGGAATTTCCTAAAAAACCATCATGCCCTTTGTTGGAATATCCAAAGATCACTGAATTGTTTACTTCTCCTCCCACTTTGCAGTGCGGGCCGATTGTTGTTGGTCCGTATATCTTAGCACCCAGTTTCAATGCCGAATGCTCGCACAAAGCAAATGGTCCGCGAACGATTGACCCTTCCATTATCTCGGCATCTTTTCCTATGTAGATCGGTCCAGTGGATGCATTCAGGATAGCACATTCTACTTTAGCCCCTTCTTCCACAAAAATATATTCAACACCAAACACCTGATTGGTAGTGCTCAGCGCAAGCGATTTTCTCCCCTTGGTGATCAGCTCAAAATCTTCTTTGATCGCTTCGCCGTTCTTTGAAAAGATATCCCAGGGATTCTCAATTCTCATAGCAAAAGCGGAGGATTCAAAATGGGTATAGCCTTCTCTATTTTTATGATCAAAACTTTTATCATCGCCTGTATTCACTGCTACCACAACTCCGGATGCAAGCAATGCTTGTTTGGGCTGAAGTGAATTTACTTCTTCGAGCAGTTTGGCATTCGGACAAAATGAACCGTTAATCCATACATTGTCGGTATCAATTGCAAACGCCAAAGGAAACTTTTTGTTCAGATATGCTTCCGTTTGAAAAGAAACTTTAGCATTCAGCACCTTTTCCCATTTTTCCTGAATGGTGAGGATGCCGATGCGGATGGCTGCAACAGGACGAGTAAATGTGAGCGGGAGCAGATTGATCCTAGTACTGTCATCAAATAGAATGTAGTTCATGTTAGGTTGAATAAAAGGGGTAAAAAAGTGTAACTTAAATATAAAAAGGGTTAATAGGTTTTGGTTAAAGGCATTGACTGAGCTAATTGTAATTTCATGTTCCTTAATTCGACTCATCCTTACTCTCTGCTTCTTTATCCTTCTTGTTCAGCATCGTAATGTATGTATCGACTTGCCGTAAAAAATACTTCACGGTCTTGGTATTGTCTGCGTCTATCATCATGTCATGAATGTCGCGGTCGTTCTCATTAAACTTTCCGACTTTAAACGCAGCTTTTGACAATGCGGAGATGTATTTCAAGGCAAAATGATCGTGAATGTTCAGATCAATAAGCAGGTCGTACTCTTCGTTAATAAAGTTTCTGATGACCACCGAATTCGGTGTACCCATCCAGTTCAATTCTTTGGTTGAAAAAAAATCGTATTCCAATTTAGAATAAGTCAAGGCCGGAATTTTATTTGAGCTGAAAAAACCTACCACTTTCACTTTCTTAAGGTGTTCGCGTAAATAAACGACATAGCGTTTTACTATCTCATAATCCTCGGTGCTGGTGGCATCAAAAACAATTCCCACAGTTTTGATCTTGTCGAAGTTGAACTGAACAGCTTTGCGCATGTGTCCTATCGACTTCAACTCCTGTTTAAGGGAACGATTCGCCAAGGAAAGTTTTATGTTTTTTAAAACACTCATTACAACATCTTAATAAAATCGTCTTCGGAAATGATCTTCACACCCAACTTTTCTGCCTTCTTCAATTTTTCAG
>JBKJQG010000154.1:0-15349 GCA_046594925.1 Bacteroidia bacterium | reverse complement strand
CCGATTGATGTCGACGGAAAATGTTACATCCGTGCCCCTTTTCATGAGAAAAAAGAAGGATTCCTACTGGACGTGATCATAGAGCCCAAGATGTCCTTCGGCACCGGCCACCACGACACTACCCGCCTGATGATTAAGATCCTGCTGTTATTAAATGTTAAAAACAAAGCACTTTTAGACATGGGATGCGGAACCGGCGTTCTAGCCATTGTGGCTTCCATGCAAGGTGCAGACCCTATTCTGGCGATAGACATAGACCAATGGAGCTACGAGAACACCTTGGAGAATCTGAGCAGAAATAATATCAACAATACGACTGTTAATAAAGGAGATGCTCAAATTTTGGAGAAAAAAACATTTCACACTATCTTGGCTAACATTAACAAGAATGTGCTGTTGAAGGATATTCAGGTCTACAAAAGATCATTAGAAAAAGAAGGAAATTTGCTGTTGAGTGGCTTTTTTGAGACGGACATCCCGGAGATAAGAGCAGAAGCCGAAAAAGTTGGCTTAAAATATGAAGAGCGCTACACCAGCAACCAGTGGGCTGCACTTCATTTTACTAATTAGACGATCAAGGATGAAACGATTAACACGAATTTTCTTTTTACTGGCATTTACACTGACTGTTCAATCGTCCTTTGCGCAGCTGAATCCCATCAAGCAGTTTTCCGAAGACCCGCTTCTGTTCCTGGGCGAAGTGAAAACGATGTTCGACGCTACGAACATGGACAAGAAAGAGATCAAGGAATTCATGGAAGCCTTCACAATAGCCTGGAACGATCCGAAATGCAACGACAAGCTGAAGAAATCGGTGGTGGGCAGTTGCAACGCAATGATCAAGAAAAAATTGAGGATCCTTCCCGAATACAAAAGTTATTTGAGCTGCGTGATGAACTTCATCAACTCCACGCACAGTGAGGACAACTTTCTGACCTGGCAGGAGTGTATCAACAAGATTCTCGCCGCCAAAGCTGTCAAGAATTTTTCCGATTACCTGGAAATGAGTGAGAACCTCTTTGCCACCAATTCCTTTTACAATTCTGCTGTCATCCGCTACAGCTCGAACAGCAACAAATACATCTTCGAGTACGACAGTGTACCCAAAGTTATTTTTCCGAGTCTTAACCTCCGCATAGCAAATAATCAGAACGATACCGGTATTGTTTACAACACAAAAGGTGTTTATTATCCTAACAAAGGAATCTTTGTGGGGGAAGGAGGAAAGGTAAATTGGAAGAGAGCAGGGTTCGAGGACAATGTAGTTTGGGCGGAATTGAAGAAATACCAGATCACTTTAAAAACAAGCGGTTTTACAGCCGATTCCGTGGTATTTTACAACAAGAATTATTTTCAGAAACCATTGATCGGAGTTTTGACCGAGAAGATCGTTTCCGAAAAAGAAGGGAACATTTCCTATCCACGTTTCGATTCCTACAACAAAAGAATGCCGATTCCTAACATAGCTAAAGATGTAGACTATGATGGAGGATTTACCCAACGCGGTCCGAAAGTATTAGGGTCAGGAAGCAAAGAAGAAGACGCAAGGCTGATTTTCAAACGCGAAGGAAAACCCTTCCTGGTAATAGGAGCAAAGCTCATCGCTTTCACAACAGAAAAACTGACTGCAGAGTCTGCCAATATTAAATTTTATTTCGATAAGGACTCCATCACACATCCGAGTGTGAACATGAAGTTCAACATAAAAGACCGGAAGCTTTCCCTGATTCGTACAACCGACGGTGTGGCGAAATCTCCTTTCCTGAACAGCTTTCACAAAGTGGACATGTTCTTCGAAGAGCTTACCTGGACCATCGACGATCCGAAAATTGATCTGGGAATGTTGGTGGGGAACTCTCAGGAAGATGCGATGTTTGAGTCGGCGAATTATTTCCGTACCGACCGATATGAGCGAATTCAAGGAATTGATCAAATCAATCCTTTGATTCAGATGCGTGATTTTGTGAAGAAAAGCAACGGAGATGTAAGGACGTTCTCAGGTGAACAATATGCCAGGTACCTGAAATTTTCAGCAAACGACATTCGTCCGAACCTGGTTCGCTTGTCAGCCTTGGGTTTCATTACCTATGATCCAGAAGACGATGAAGTGGAAGTACAGGAAAAATTATACACCTACATAGCAGCAAGAGCAGCTCATATTGATTACGATGTGATCCAGTTTCCATCATCGGTACGCGGGGCCAGCAATGCTTCCGTGAACCTCTTGAATTATGACATGACGATTATGGGAGTACGTCAGATTTACATGAGTGACTCTCAGAGCGTAGTCATCTATCCGTCCGAACAAAAGATCATTCTGAAAAAAAATCGTGATTTTACTTTTGCAGGCATCGTACACGCCGGTCGTTTTGATTTTTTCGGAAAAGAATTCTCTTTCAATTACGATAAATTCAAGATCGACCTAAAGAACGTAGATTCACTCCGCATCATGGTGAAATCCCGTGAACCAGATGCTTACGGGGAATATCCGCTGCTGAAAGTAAGAACAGTGATTGAAAACATCAACGGAGATCTGGAGATCGATAATCCCGCTAATAAGTCGGGACGAAAACCTTTTCCTGTCTATCCTATCTTCAACAGTTTTAAGGAATCCTACACCTATTATGATAAGAAGTCGATTCAGAATGGAAAATATCCTCGGAAGAATTTCTATTTCAAGCTGGACCCGTTTACGATAGACAGTTTGGACAATTTCAGTAACGAGGGTTTGACGTTCAAAGGCACCATGGAATCGGCCGGAATTTTCCCTACGCTCAAGGAATCCTTAACGCTTCAGCAGGATTATTCACTCGGATTCATCACTCAGACACCGCCAGAAGGGTATCCGATGTATGGAGGCAAAGGAACTTATCAGGCTGCGATCAAGCTTAGTAATCAGGGATTGCATGGAGACGGAACTTTAAAATACGTAACCTCGATCTCAAAGTCCAACGACTTTCTTTTTTTTCCCGACTCAGTCAGGTGCATAGCACAGAATTATGATGTGGTGCAGCAGAAAATCAAACCAGAGTTTCCCCAGGTACATGGCGAGGATGCCCGCATTCTTTGGCTTCCTAAAAAAGATGTGATGAATGTCTGGAACCAAAAAGACAAGAAATTTCAGAGTTACAACGGGCAATCTCAGTTCAATGGCCGACTTTCCATGACACCGGCACAGCTTTACGGAAGTGGCCGTGCAGATTTTTCAAATGCTAAGCTGGATGGAAAACTCGTCAAGTTTAAGTTCAACGCCTTTGTTTCCGACACCGCCAACTTCAGTTTGAAAGCCATAGAAGAATCATCGTCCCTGGAGGCGTTTGCGACCGATAACGTAAATGCGAAGATCGATTTCGATAAAAGGATAGGAGAGTTTACTTCCAACGGTAAAGGTTCTGTTGTTAAGTTCCCGGTGAATCAGTACATCTGTTTCATGGATAATTTCAAGTGGTACATGGACGATAGTCAGATCGAACTCGGAGCCAGCAAGAATGCTGTGAAGAAAGCAGCGAACGAAGATCTGGATCTGGTCGGGCCGGAGTTTATTTCGGTACATCCGAGTCAGGATTCCCTCCGTTTTCAATCGCCTGCCGCGAAATACGATCTTAAGAAGTACGTGATAACAGCCAAGGAAGTGAAATACATCAACGTGGCGGATGCGAGGATCTATCCGGATAAAGGAGACGTGATCATCGACAAGGATGCTGTGATGCGAACATTCACCAATGCGAAAATTGTAGCCAACGCCATCACCAAATATCACAACCTTTACAACGTGACGGTGAGCGTGTTCGCCCGGAAGAAGTATCAGGGCTCCGGATCCTATGACTACATCGATGAGCTCAAGACCAAGCAGACTTTCTACTTCAGTAACGTCAGCGTTGATACAACTTTCCAGACCTATGCAGAAACAACCATTCCGGATTCTTCGAAATTCAGATTGAGTCCGAATTTTGAATACACCGGAAAAGTAAAACTGAAAGCAACAGCGAACTTCCTGGTGTTCGATGGCGCTGCAAGAATTTCTCACGATTGCAAGGCCGTTCCGAGAACATGGTTCAAATTCGAATCAGAGATCAATCCGAACAGCATTTACATTCCGATCGCCAAAGATCCCGTCGACATTTTCGGAAAGCCGATCGCTGCTTCCATGATGGTTACAACAGATTCCACGCATTTCTATTCAGCCTTCTTGTCGCCAAAAGAATCCACAAATGACCCACGCGTTTTGCCCGCAGATGGATTTTTATTCTTCGACAAGGGCTCAAGGGAATACCGGATTTCCAACAAGGATAAGTTGGTGGAGCGCTCTTTGCCAGGAAATTACCTCAGTCTGAATACCTCCACATGTAAGGTTTATGGTGAAGGGAAAGTGGATCTGGGTGGTGACTTTGGCCAATTGAAAGTAGAGTCCTTCGGAAGTGCCGTGCATTTGTTGATCCCGGATTCAACAATCTTCGATATGATCGCAACCATCGACTTTTTCTTTGATGATGGAGCGATCGATAAAATGGCCGATGCATTGGTCGCCAACGTGGATCTGAAGCCAACTGATTTCTCTCGTCCTGTGTTTGAAAAAGGAATGCGTGAAATGTTAGGGAAAGAGCAGGCAGATAAGTTGATCTCTCAATTGAACTTGTACGGTTCTTATAAGAAGTTTCCGGATGAGTTGAAGAAAACACTTTTCATCACCGACATTAAAATGAAATGGAATAAAGATACCCGTTCCTATACATCATACGGGAAGATCGGGATCGGTAACATCAACAAGAATCAGATCAACAAATATGTGGACGGCAGAATAGAGCTTATTAAAAAACGCGGTGGCGACATCCTAAACATATATCTGGAGATCGATCCTAACAACTGGTATTACTTCAATTACACAAGAGGTACAATGTTGGCGGTGTCTTCAAATGAAGCGTTCAATACGACCATCAAAGAGTTGAAACCAGAAAAACGTCAGAAAGATGGCGACAAAGAAAAAAAGGAAGCGAATTACAACTATAACATAACAACAGCCGCTAAGAAAACTCAATTCCTGCGTAAAACAGAGACGAAAGAAGAAAGTGATAAATAGTACAAACATAATATTGCTTGTATGTGGCTATCTGTTGGGTTCCATACCGACTGCCGTGTGGATAGGGAAGTTCTTTTATAAAATTGACGTGCGCGAATATGGAAGTGGGAATGCCGGTGCCACCAATACCTTCAGGGTGCTTGGAAAAAAAGCCGGAATTCCCGTTTTGCTGATCGATGTGCTGAAAGGATTTTGTGCCGTAAACCTGGCGTTTTTTAGTCCGTATCCACCCAATGGAAATCAGTTTATAAATCTGGAGTTGGTTTTAGGAATAGCTTCCTTGGTAGGACATATCTTTCCTTTGTTCGCTTCCTTCCGCGGCGGCAAGGGCATTGCAACGTTACTGGGAATTGTGTTGGGTGTACACATGTATGGCGCTCTCATCAGCATGGGGATCTTCATCATCATTCTACTCATCTCCGGTTACGTTTCCCTGGGTTCTATGATTTCAGCGATCTGTTTCCCGATCATCATCATTTTCATTTTCAAGACCACGGTTCCTTCGCTCATCATCTTTTCCATACTCATCGCCATTATGGTGCTCATCACGCACCAGAAGAACATTGAACGCCTCATTAGGAAAGAAGAATCCAAGTCCAGGCTCTTAAAAAAAAAGGAAAAGAATGAACCACAAGAGCTGGTGGAGCTCGAAACGGTGGATAATAAACTGAATTAAATCGCGTTTCTGAGCTAATGAATTTACTCCGTTTTTATTTCTTTTTTTTCTGTTTCCTGTTCCTTTCTTTTTCCGCTGCGGCTCAGGTTCCAGTGAGTGTTTCGGGAAAGGTATACGACAAGGAGAACAGCAAACTTCCGCTCAGCCGTCTGATGATTATCAACAAGCGTACGAATAATGGTTCTTTCGCCGCGGCCGATGGTAAATTTACGATATCGATTCTTCCGACAGATACGATCATTTTTTCGGCCCTAGGCTTTAAAGTAAGGAATGTATGTTTCAAGGATTCCCTGAGCAAAGGCAGTTCTGATTTTGCGATCGCATTGTCCAAATTGCATTTCGAATTGCCCGCAGTAAGCATCTTTGCAGATCGTACGCTGAATGAGATTCAGAACGACATTGATAAATTGGGCGTTAATAAATCTTATTCCCTCACCGGTGTTAACGCTTTTGAAAGTCCGATCACCGCTCTTTACGAGCGTTTCAGCAAGTTTGAGAAATCGAAAAGAAAAGTCGCGGATTGGGAGAACGAAGACTTGAAACGCGATGTGTTGAAAGACTTATTTCATTTGTATGTAAAAAATGATGTGATCGATCTGAAAGATGAGGAATTTGATGCTTTCATCAAATACCTGAACCTAAACGACGACTTCATAAAGAATGCCACACAGTTCGAACTAGTGATGGCTATCAAGGGTAAGTATGAAAGTTTTAAGTACAGGTGGAAGTAGTTTTTTGATCAAGCTGCCGGCTCCCAATAAAAAATCCCTCCGGATAAACCGAAGGGATTTTATTTTTAAGTTGAATAGATTTAGCCTCTTCCGCCAACTACCATTCCGTATTTCGCTTTTAATTTATCATCGTATTCGTCAGCATACCAGCCCACGCGGTTGATTGTTGCGGCCGCTTCTTTTTGCTCCATTCCTTCCACTTCGCGGATCAGTTTTACATAGATCCAGTTTTGAAATTTTACGAAAGCAACACCGTAAAGCGTATAGTTCAATTCAAGTAACTCCTGAAAGAAAGCTTGTTGGTTGCTTGGTGGGACTTCCATGACCGGAGCCAACACCTGAAAGTAACCTCTGTTCTCTGCTTCAATGTTCCAGATATCGATCCAAACTGATGCGGAACCTTTTTTTAAGCTCCATTGCCCGATTTTTTCTCCGCGACACAATGCCGGATCAACACCAAGATCGCTGATGCATTTGTCCACCATATCATAATAATGCTGTAAGTTTTCCATGATTATTTTTTTTAGGGTTTAATTACTTATTTTGGAAATTCCGCATAAATAGACCCCTCTTTTCCGCACAATATAGACCCCTCATTTTGAACTACCATTTTTGTGTTTAATTGAATCTGTTTTAACTTGGTTTGGCTAAGTTAGTTTTTAAAATTTTCTAATACAATTTCTTCGTCATTTTTCGGTTGTCTTTTTTTTCTTAGCGACTCACCTTTCATTTCAATTCGATGTGCATCATGAACGATTCTATCCAAGATTGCATCCGCTATTGTTTGTTCTCCAATAACCTCATGCCATTTACTTACCGGTATCTGGGAAGTGATAATAATTGAAGATTTTCCGTGTCTGTCTTCAATGATTTCCATCAGCGCTGAACGACTTTGTGCATCGAGCGGCTGTATTCCAAAGTCATCGATGATAAGCAAGTGTTGCTTTTCTATTTTTGCGAGTTCTCTTAAATACGAGCCGTCGGTTTTTGCGATTTTCATTCTTCCGAAGAGTTTAGTGTTGTGTTGATACAAAACACGATAGCCTTGTGCGCAAGCCTGGTGGCCAAGTGCGGAGGCTAAGAAGCTCTTGCCGATACCGGTACTCCCTGTAATAATAATGTTCTCCTTTCTCTTAATAAACTCACAATCTGCTAATCGAACTACCTGATTTTTATCCACTCGATTTTCATCAAAAGCGATTTGCTCTACACTTGCCTTGTAACGGAACCTGGCGGACTGGACTGTGCGGTCCAATTTTTTGTTGTAGCGTTCATCCAGTTCTGATTCAATCAGATGAGTAATCATTTCATCGGCAGTATACTTTTGGTTCTTGCCCGATTGGATTGTAAGCTCGAAGGCTCTTGCCATTCCAGAGAGTCTCATGCCTCTCATTTTGTCTACGATGTCATTCATTTTGATTTGGGGTTTTAGTTATTAATTGATTATTTGTAATAATTTCCTCCACGAATATTGTCGTGCGATGGCATGGGAGAAGGCTCTGGATCTTCATCATATTTATCCAAATTGTTCTTCAAGATGTCTTCAATGATTTTGTAATTGTAGTATCCAATTTCGTGAGCACGCTTGCAAGCCTTAATAAGTCTGACATTTCCAACACGTTTTGCAAACGATAAAATACCCATACAGGATTTATACGATTGCTCTGGGTGTTGCTTTTTTGCGAGCACCTGGCGGATATAATATTCAACATCCGGGTCAATCGCCTTTGCTTTCTCCAGAAAAAAGGCTGGACTCCATTCGGTTACATACCGATGCTGTGGAGGCATGTGCGAAGGGTCTGTTGTGTAATTTCCGCGGCTGCGTATTCGTTTATGTGATGCTACAAGTTCGTACTGGTCGTATATGTCTACTTCAGAGCGGGAGTATTGCATCCTTAACTTCTTACCAATAAGTTCATAGGGAACACTGTAGTGATGTTGATCCTCGTGAAGATACACGTGTGCAAACTTTGTTACCGTTACTTGTTTTATTTTACGCATTTCATAGCCCTTTTCTGGCAATGGATGAAGCGCTGATAGTTCCATCACCCATTGGTCTGCCCTAGAGCATTCTTTGCTGGTAAACAGCATATTGTTGAACAAGGTGAGAGATTGCCATATTCGTTTATTAAGTTCGGGCAATGGAAGGATTTCTTTCTCAGACAGGTTGGTGTATATTTCCTGATAAGAGAGCTTTACCATGTTTTCTACAAGCGCTTTGTCTTGCGGTTTCCGTGAGCGTGCAGGCAGAATGGATATGCCATAATGTTCGGCAAAAGCTTTAAAGTTTTCGTTTACCGTGGGCTCATAATTACTTACTTTAATCACAGCTGCTTTTAAGTTATCGGGAACAATAGCTAAGGGAACACCTTTAAAATAGCGCAATGCATTTTCGCAAGCACTAATAAACTCTTCAATAGTTTGATTCTGCATGGCTTCTACGTAAGCATATTGGCTCCAACCAAGTAACGCTACAAATACTTGCGCTTTCTTAATTTCGCCTGTATCTGCATCTACATAAGGCAATGTGACTCCTGCATAATCAACATACATCTTATCGCCAACCTTGTGTTCAATGTGCATTGCAGGATTTACTTTTTTACACCATTGTTTGTAGTATTTATAAAAAGCCGATTCGCCGTAACCTTCAGGATGCAATGCGCGAAACTCTTTGAACTGCCTGTAAACAGTCATTCCGCGCCTCCTTAATTGTTTTTCTACGATTGGAAAATACTCGTAGAGTTGCATTAAACGATCATTCAAAAGGACTTCTTTGGGTGGATGAAAAAGTTTGTTTAACTCAAAGTCAGTGAGCTTAGAAAGCTCTTCCCATGTGGTTTTTAGCCGATGAAATTGTTCTATGTAAAGTTTTACTGTGTTCTTGGACATGCCAAGACGTTCTCCGATTTTCCTCTTCCCGAGTGCTTGAGAACGCAGCTTCATGATTTGTCGTACTTTGCTCATACTTATTGTTTTATTGGCCATGATTTTGTAAGTTTACTGAAGTGTATTAATTACAAATCAGGAAACAAAATCATCGTGCTAAAACAGTATAATCAGACACAAAATGCTGGGGTCAATTTACCGCGGAATACTGGGGTCAGTTTGACGCGAAAAAGTGGGGTCTATTTGACGCGCGAAATGGGGGTCTGTTTGCGTGGAATTTCCACTTATTTATCTGCTTAACAAATATAAAATATTTTCTGATTTTTGAAAATTTTTAAGAAGAATTTATCTTCACAAAAACAAAAATAACAGCCCGATTTGCTGAGCCCGTTGGGGTCAGCTATCATAAAAAATAAAAATGCAGAGAAGCCACGAACCCCAGCGGGGCCGAATAGTGGTTTTTAGCCGAAACTAAGTGTTTAAACTCGTCTGTTTTTCAGTACGTTCCATATTTTCGTCTCTAAAATCAGCGGCATGAAAGTCTGGAATCAGGCTCCTTTGGTACGTTTGCTTCTCCCTTTTTTAGCCGGTATCCTTTTGGCTGTCTATTGTCCGTTCCGGATGGGGCACTTGCTTTGGTGTTCTGCCACGGTTTTTACCGTAATAGCTGCCACCGCACTGATCCCAAAATTCAGCAGTTCTTACCGCCGGTCTTTCTGGTTCGGCTGCTTCCTGAACTTTCTGCTGATCGTTCTTGCTTATCAGCTGACCTTGTTAAATACTCAGAAATTTTCACCTATGCATTTTTCAAAATACATACGGGACGAATGCATTGTCCACGTGAGGTTAAGCGACGCATATATCGAAAAAGAAAAATCCGTAAAAATGGTGATGGAGATACTGGCGGTTAAAAGAGGGGAGGAGTGGATACCTTGCATCGGGAAAGCTCTGGTCTACATCCAGACCGACTCACTGGCCCTCGATCTCAACTACGGAGAGGAACTGCTTTTGAAAGCAACTTTTAAAGACGTGAAGCCCCCTCAGAATCCTGGTGCTTTCAACTATCAGAGGTTTTTATCCTTTCATAATATTTTTCAACAGACCTATTTAAAAAGCAATGGGTGGAAGTCATTGGAAAGGAATTCGGGAAACTTCCTGATGCGGCATTCCATTAATTTAAGAAGCCGCTTGCTGGAGATTTTCGAGCAGAACAAATTAACAGGCGATGAATTGTCGGTGGGGGCGGCCTTGCTTCTGGGTTATACCGACAAGCTGGATGCGGATCTTGTCACCGCGTACTCAAGTACCGGAGCCCTGCACGTTTTGTCCGTCTCCGGATTACATGTTGCCATTGTTTACATTGTCTTCAGTTGGTTCCTGTTCTTTCTGAACAAAAACAAATACACCCGCATCCTGAAAGCGATTCTGTTGCTGCTTTTTCTATGGTTCTATGCGGCTTTGACCGGTCTTTCGCCATCCGTGCTCCGTGCTGCGACCATGTTCAGTTTCATCATTGTTGCCAAGGCGACCAACCGGCATACTAACATTTATAATACACTCGCGGCTTCTGCTTTTTTACTTTTACTGATCAATCCTTACCTGCTCATGGAAGTTGGTTTTCAATTGTCGTACTTGGCAGTCATTGGAATTGTTTACATTCAGCCGAAAATCTACGAAGCTTTTGAATTCGACAATTGGCTGTTGGACCAGTCCTGGAATGTTACGGCCGTCTCAATTGCAGCACAGATTGCGACTTTTCCGCTCGGCTTGCATTATTTCCAACAGTTTCCGAATTACTTTCTTCTTTCGAATTTAATTGTTATTCCTATTTCAACCCTGATTATTTATGTTGGCATTGCCCTCTTTGCTTTTTCCTCCCTTCCGCTTTTCGCAAAATACCTGGCTGTTGTTTTTAGTTGGCTGATTTGGTTTTTGAATGCTTCTGTGAAATGGATTGAGGCGCTGCCTTACGCATTGTTGGAAGGCATTTCCATTTCAGTATTGGAAACTTTGCTGCTTTACGGGCTTGTTATTCTGTTCCTCACATACCTGAGTGAAAGGAAATATAAATACCTCATTGCTGTTTTTGTTTTGTCTTTGATTCTATTGCTGAGCCAACTAAAGGAGCAAGGAGATCAACTCAGGCAGCGAAAGATGATTGTGTACAGCATAAATAAAACCACTGCAGTTGATTTTATTTATGCCAAGGAAAATATATTGCTGACAGATAGCACATTTGCAAAAGACAAAAACGGTCTGCTCTTTCACGTTAAGCACAACTGGTGGGAATTAGGAATGACTGAATCAACCGTCATTACCGGAAATTTTCAGAATTCAATGCTGATGGTGAAGGAAAATTTCATTTGTTTCCTAAACAAGCGCATCTTTATTCTCAGTAAGGATGTTGAATTTAAAGTTGCGTTGGAAGAAAAAATAGTTTTGGATTACCTGATCATTTCCAAAGATGTAAGAATGAGTGTGGCTGAAATGAGGAAACACTTCCGCACAAAAATGATCATTTTTGATGCGTCCAATCCAGAATCCAGAATAAAAAAGTGGAAAAGCGAATGTGATGAGATCGGCCAGGATTATTATTCAACATCCGATTCTGGAGCAATGGAGATTGACCTTTGATTATTTTTGAAAAATATCCCGCATCACTTTGCCATTGGATGTCGGCATGGAAAACCCCATAAGTTCAGCAACGGTGGCAGCAATATCGATCTGTTCGTAAGGAGTAGGGCAGGTGAAATCCTTTTTGAAGTCAGGCCCCATTGCAAAAAATTCAACGTGTTTGCATCCTTCGCATCCATCACCGTGGGAGACAAATCCGTCCAAATGCCCTGCAGTATGTCTTCCATGGTCATTCGTTACGATCAAGGTGGTACGATTCCTATAAAATTCATCTGCTTGAATTTGTTGCCAAAGGAGGTGGATGTAATTGTCCGTGTCGATAATCCCCTGAAGGTAACCAAGAGAATCACCGGAATGGGCAATCGCATCGGGTTGTTTGAAATTGATCAGGGCCAATCTTACGTGATTAGAAATGAGTTTTTGAGAAACACTGCCAAAGGTCGTTGCATCTTCACGGTAACCGGTTCCCAGTCCTGCGTTGCCAGAATCGGTTGAAGGACGGAAAGTTCCTTTCCAGGCTGGATCATTACAATCGGATAGCACTTCGAGTTTGTCCTTGGTAGAGATCACCCAGGCTTCTGTTTTAGGGCGCTTGAAGGTTTTTAGCCAATATTGAAAGATGGAAGGATTGGTAGGGTATTGAGCACCACCATTGTTGATATTCTCGTATACGCCTGTGCAGATCGCCTCATGTCCGGGATTCGTGAAAGTATATCCGTTGTTATAAAAAGCAGAACAAAAAACACCGTCATTCAGCAAAGCAGCACGGTGAGGGATGAACTGACGGGTAGGATGTTCCCAGGTTTCAGTCATACGGGCACCATCTACGACCATGATGATGACATTTTGTGTTTTGTATCGCGTTGCGGGAACGTCCTTGCTGCATCCGCAATACATAAATGTGGCGGAGGCAAGAATCAGTACACCGAATATATTTAGTTTCATCCAAAACAAATATACTGAAATTTACATGGAATCTTGTCTACTTTTGTAAAGTGAAATACGGAATAGGCGATAAAGTAGGCTTCTTGAATGAAAAGGGCGGCGGAGTTGTTACAAAAGTCATCTCTAAAAAGATGGTGGAAGTGACGATGGAGGATGGCTTTTCTTTTCTCTTCGACATTTCAGGGTTGATGATGATAGAAGCCGCGGTCCGAGAACCCGAATTGCCATCGGTAAAGGAAGAAGAGAAGATAGATGTTTCCAAGCTGTTCCGCCAAAAATTAACCCACTCCGATAAACCGAAAAAATCCAAACCCCACGCGCAGAACAACCGCATGCTGGAAATGGAGATTAACCTGCACATTGAAGAATTGTTGGATAATTATTCAGGAATGAGTAATGCGGAGATTATTCAGGTGCAACTGAGGCATTTTCAGAAAGCATTGGACAGAGCCATCACCGGACATTATAGAAAACTAATAGTGATTCACGGAGTCGGAAACGGTCGCCTGAAGCAAGAAGTGAGAGCGATTCTAGAGAGCGAGAACATGCGTTATCACGATGGTTCGTATGCGAAGTATGGGTATGGCGCAACGGAGGTTCTTTTTTAGGGGTAATGAAGTGATGGAAGCGGTTCTTCTTGCACCGGGTAAAATTCGTTTTTCATCTAACAGGCTTCAATTAACCAATTACATTACACCTCCATCATCACCCCATCACTTCATCACTTCATCACCCTCTTACTCACCAATTATTCGTATCTTTGCCCCCGCAGGCCGTTCTATCGCCATGAGGTTAAACTCAGGGAGGAAAGTCCGGGCAACACAGAGCATCCCACTTCCTAACAGGAAGATACTTAGCAATAAGTAATAGCAAGTGCCACAGAAAATAGTAGCCCTCCTTCGCTTAGGCTTTGGAAGGTGATAGTGAAAATGTGAGGTAAGAGCTCACGGCTATGATCAGTGATGGTTGTAGGGGGTAAACCTTGGGAGTTGAAAGACCAAATAAACCGAAGCATAAGAGCGGCTCGCTCTATTCGGAGGGTAGGTTGCTTGAGTCTTGCAGCAATGTAAGATCCAGATAAATGATAGGACTCGACAGAACCCGGCTTACAGGCCTGCTTTTTTTATGATTATGAATTATGAATGTGACAAATTTACAAGTGTGAGATTCGTAGTAAAAACCATAGAAGTACGTCATATTTAAAATTAATTGTCCAAGCATGAAGTTCAAACAGTTTGCGCTTTTGTATGGGTTGACCTTTCTGTTCTTTTTAATTTTGGCATGTTTCGTTCCTGAGCGGGAAGTTTATTGGATGCACGATGCATCCTTTGAATTCAGCCGCAAATGGGCCTTCCTCCATGCTGCATATTCTTTCCTGCTTCCTCTTTGTTTGCAATTCATCATACATAAATTCCAGGAAGCACATTCAGCGCAGCTTTTCAAATTCCATTATTCCTTTGCTATGCTGTCGGTTTTATTGCTTTGCTTTGGCTTGCTGGGAGCGAAGGATATGGCCCAGGAGAAAGCTTACGGAGTCATGAATTTTGAACTTGTTTTAGGATATTATTTTTTCAAACTACTCACATTCATCATGATCTTGATCCTGGTTATTAAAACTGTTTTAAAAATGCCCACGAAATGAAAACACTGATTACCGCATTCCTTTTATTGATATGCACGACTTCATTTGCCCAAAAGAGGGTTAAACCCAGCGATAAGGCGCGTGCAGAGATTGGCATGCTGAAAGGCGGCGCTTTATTGGTGCGTTTGAAAACTTCTGATTTAAAGATCAATGCTTTAAAAAGCAAAGGCATGTTGAAAGAAGCAGAGTTAATCAGAATCGGACAAGAGAGCACGAACAAGCAGATAGTAGAGGGGTTTTGGAAGGAATTCCATTTTTGCAAAGTTTATTTTTTCTATTCTAACAATTCTGAAAAAATAAAATCAGGAAATCATAAAGGGTATTTGATGAATGTGAACATGGAAATAGACTCATCTTTCACAGGCCAGAACTACCTTATAGGGGAGTTTGATGAAAGTGAGGTTTCGAGCATCGATGCATTTGTTATTAAAGATAAAAATTTTGATCAGATGAAAAAACCTTTTCCTTTTATGATCAAACTCAATCAAGCCCTTGTCACCACGCGTTCATACGACAAGGTGGCAGTTGCATTAAATGAGAAATTGTTTGATTTTTACGGCCACTAAACTCGTCTCTTTTGTTTTTATTTCCCGGAAACAGCGTCAAATCAATATAATATACTATCTTTGCACCGGTTTTAGTCAAAATAGGATTTTTGCTGAGACGAATTAACGACTGTAGTCCCGATGCTTCGGGATGCCGAAAATAGCCTGATTACCAATGATGGTAGGCTTCTTAAACTCAGTTGTCAGATTCAA